>JAYVHZ010000195.1:0-14215 GCA_043770645.1 Undibacterium sp.
GTGTTGGCGACTATCCGCGTTATCAAGCTTTGGTGAGGAGTTGGGGGACTTCGTTTGATACTGAGTTTGCGGCTTGGTTGGAGACTGTTGCTGGCAAATGAGGATCATTGATCGGAGACACAAACAAATGTAGGGTGGGCACGCTTTTTGTGCCCACGCAGAGGAGGATATCGCACAAACATATAATTGATTTTCTTAATCAAGCGATTCGTTGAACAACCGTAACGCGTGGGCACAATGTGCCCACCCTACGCACCGAATTTTGACGATATCTCCGCGATATTGCAGCGCCTAATTACTCAGCAAATTCCGTATCCATCGGTGAATACCAAGCATCTTTTAAAGCACCAACTTGTACGTCTTTAAATTCTGGACGTGCAGTCATCCATGCTTTCAAGGCTTCACGATCTGCGTCTGTCGTAGAACCAGCGCCAAACTTGCAGACGAAACCTGTCGTCAACCAACCGCTCAGAGCTAAGTCACGTGGCTCGATCAATTCTTCTAAGAAAGTGTGAATGAGTTGCGCTTCTTCGTCAGAGTTTAATTCTTTGGTTAAATCGGCTTTGTATTCGAAACCGAACTCTTGAAACTCACCTACGTGCAATTTTTTACGTTGACGGGCGTTACGGGATTTTTTTGATGGTGTCATGATGTTCTTTATCTATTTAGCATCCTTCTCAACATGAAAAGGACAATCAGCTGCGCATTGTAATGACTATGCGGGATATGTACAAATACTATAAAAACTTTCCATGCAGCTTAAATTGTTCAGTGGCTCGCACTAATTCTTTGGCAATCCCCGGTTCCATGGCAGCATGACCCGCATCGCCGATCATATGCAACTTGGTGCTCGGCCAGGCTTGATGCAAACGATACGCGGAGAGTGGCGGACAGATCACGTCATAGCGCCCCTGTACGATCACTGCTGGCAGATGACGAATTTTATGAATATTTTTGATCAATTGATCTTCATCCATGAAAGCGCCGTTGAGCATGTAGTGCGCTTCTAGCCGGCCAATGCCTAAGCTAACTTCATCCGACTCAAAATCTTCTATCGCTTGGGCTTGTGGTTCTAAGAATAAACAGGAACCTTCATAGCGACTCCAGTTACGGGCGGCTTCTTTATATATGGAGGGCTCATCACCGAATAAACGTTTGACATAAGCCTGCAATAAATTACCGCGCTCTGAATGCGGTATCGCTTCGGCGAAGCGTTGATGCACTTCGGGATAAAAGTGATTGATCCCATTGACGAACCAATCGACCTCTGCCTTGGTGCACAAAAAAATGCCGCGCAATACAAATCCTAGACAGCGCACCGGATGTTCTTCGCCATAGGCTAGGGCTAATGTTGATCCCCAAGAACCGCCGAACACCAACCATTGTTCAATCCCCAGCATTTCACGAATTGTTTCTATGTCTTCGATCAAGAGCGCCGTGGTGTTATTGCGATATTCTCCTAGCGGTTTGGATTTACCCGCACCACGCTGATCAAATAAAACAATGCGGTAATGAGCAGGGTCGAAGAAACGTCTATGGGTAGGAGAACTGCCACCACCAGGACCACCATGTAAAAACAAAACGGGTTGACCACTTGGATTACCACATTCTTCCCAGTACAAAGTATGTAAGGCATCGACCTGTAACTCGCCTTGTCGATATGGTTCAATCGGCGGAAACATTAAAGTATTTTCTGACATATTGTTTTTTTAATTGTTGAACTTGTTGAACTTGCAAAAAGGGTTTTCAAAACGAATGAAAGACGCGCCAAGTAGCGTATCCTACAAAACAACATAGTATAGAACCTAACAGGTGCAGAGCACTATGTCCAAAGGCCCAAATCCATTCGCTTTTTTGTAAAAGCTCCATCGCTTCGGATGAAAAGGTCGAAAAAGTGGTTAAACCACCGAGAAAACCGGTGACCACAAACAAACGCCATTCTGGCGATAGCTGCGGATTTGCCGAAAAAAATCCGACACAGATACCGATCGCATACGCGCCACCGAGATTCGCGATTAAGGTTCCTAAGGGTAAATTAACGTGAACTGCATTGAGACCTAAACCCAATAACCAACGCAAACAAGCGCCGAAAGCAGCGCCAGCACTAATTGCCAATATCGACAGTCCATTCATTCGCGTCGTGCCCTTAAGCCTATGTTCTAGTCTACGATTTCACTTGGGTCTGCAAGCTACCCCATTTATTGAGCGCAAGACTATCGGACTCGCGCGCATCAACCCAGCGTTCGCCCTCGGGCGTACTTTCTTTTTTCCAAAACGGCGCTTCGGTCTTTAAATAATCCATCATAAATTCGCAAGCGGCAAAGGCCTCGCCACGATGCGCGCTAGCGGCCGCGACCATGACGATTTGATCTAGTGGTTGCAGCACGCCGACACGATGAATAATCACCGCATCAATTAAGTGCCAACGCTGTTGCGCTTGCTCTGCGATCGCTTGCAAAGATTTTTCCGTCATGCCGGGATAGTGTTCCAGTTCCATACTGCGGACATCTTGTCCATCATTGCGATCGCGCACCAGACCAACAAAATTCACCACCGCGCCTATCGCTGGATTGGCCGCACGCATCTGCCCTAATTCTTGACTGACATCGAAGTCATCGGTTTGTACCGCAATTTTCATAAGCTGACTAACCTCCGGTCACTGGTGGGAAAAACGCCAACTCAGCACCATCTTGCAATTCCACATCCGCATTGAGCATTTGTTGATTGCAGGCCATGCGCAGCGCGCGATTTGGTGCCAGAACTTCAGCCCAGACGCCTCCGCGTGCTATCAATAATTCACGCACTTGTTGCGCACTGATACCGGTGTCATCGAGTTCTAATAGCTCACTTGAGCAGCCTAATCTTTCACGTACGTTGGCAAAAAATTTCAATTGTATTTTCATCTGCAGCCTGCTTAATAAAGTAATCCACTAAAAGGAATGAAGCGCACCATGTCGCCGTTAGCAATGGTCTGTCCCGCAGGCAAATCAATCAAACCATCGCCCCACACCGTTGAGGTCAAGACGCCAGAACTTTGATTCGGAAAAATTGTTAAGCCACCTTGCTGATTGATTTTGGCACGCAAAAATTCGTTGCGCTTGTCTGCTTTTTTCCATTCAAAATCAGCGCGCATGGCGTAACTAACTGGCGTGACATCTTGTATCCCTTGCATGCGTAAAACAAATGGACGTACGAAGAGCAAAAAGGTTACAAAACTCGAGACAGGATTTCCAGGTAAGCCTAGAAAGAAAGCATGATCCTTGGCATCACTGTGTTCACTACGACGCACCTCGCCGAAAGCTAAAGGCTTGCCAGGTTTTACCGCGATTTGCCACATATTGATATGCCCCTCGGCTTCTACTGCAGGACGAATATGATCTTCTTCACCAACAGAAACACCACCCGAAGTGATGATCAAATCATGATCTTGTGCGGCATGGTGCAAAGTCTCGCGAGTCGTGGCAAGATTATCAGGAACAATCCCGTAATCAGTAATCTGACAGCCGAGATTTTGCAATAATCCCGTCAATAAAAAACGATTGGAGTTATAAATCGAACCTTCTTTTAGCGCTTCACCTGGCATGGTTAGCTCATCACCAGTAAAAAACACGGCGACACGTAAAGGACGCCAAACCGGTAAAGTTGCCAAGCCAACGGAAGCCGCCAAACCTAATTCCTGCGCGCGCAAACGCGTGCCTGCCACCAAGATTTCCGCACCCGCCTTGATATCTTCGCCTTGTCGACGTATCCACTCACCGCTTAGTGGCACATGATTGATCGTAACAAATGTCTGCTCGCCCTCAATTTCGCTTACACATTGTTCCTGCATCACAACCGCATCGGCACCATTTGGTATAAACGCTCCAGTGAAAATTCGTGCGGCTGTTCCGGCATCTAGGCTTTGCCCAATGACACCAGCGGGAATTCTTTGCGTCACTGGCAAACGTGCTTGCCCATTTTGACAATCAGCCGCACGTACCGCATAACCGTCCATTTGGGTGTTATCCATAGGCGGCACATGCAAGGTCGAAAACTGAGTTTCAGCCAAAACCCGACCATTTGCCGCTAAGGTCGCGACTTGTTCGATTTCTTGTAATGGACGAACGGCCTGCAGTAGAGTTTGCAAAGCCTGCTCCACACTTAACATCGGTTTTTTTTCTGTCATCTTTTTCGTCATTCTGTTTATTTGGCAGCGGGACCTAGACCGTTCTGTGTCTGTCGTAATCGCGCAAGTCTATCACTCCCTAGCCTAAAATCAGAGCCCTCTCGCCCATTTGCAGTCATCCACCTTGATACACATCTAAAAACAAATGGCCTAGTCGAGTAACATTGACAAAGTGCCAGATGATTTTGTGGCGATTAACCGACAAAAAGGAAGCAAAGCTATGTCAGAAATTTACGGCTTCGATGTTTTTTCTCCCAAAGAAATCGCCGCACGCGTCGACAGTATCGGGGTTGCAAAAGCACGACTACCGCTTTTATCGATGTTCATGCTGAGCATGATGGCAGGCGCGTTCATTAGCCTTGGCGCAGTCTATTTTGTAATTGTGCGCTCCGACCCAACACTGGGTTTCGCACTAAAACAACTATTAGGTGGGGTGTGCTTTTCATTGGGTCTATTTCTGGTGGTCATTGCAGGCGCTGAACTATTTACCGGTAACAACCTGTTAGCAATGGCATGGGCAGACGGAAAAATTTCCACAGTCGAGGTATTACGAAATTGGACAGTTGTTTGCCTTGGCAATTTTGTTGGAGCGCTCCTATTAGCGATTTTGGTCTACCTCGCAGATCACCCTCAAATGAACCATGGTGCCATCGCACAAGAGTATTTACGAATCGCCACGGCTAAGGTCAATCTGCCATTTTGGACTGCATTTTTTCGCGGTGTCTTGTGTAATTTATTAGTTTGTATGGCAGTTTGGATGGCGTTAGCTGGACGTAGTGTCATTGACAAAGCGGTCGCCATCATCTTTCCGATTTCTGCATTTGTCGCTGCTGGATTTGAACATAGCATCGCGAATATGTTTTTGATACCGCTCGCGATGTTACTGCAAGGATCTAACCTGGTGGTTGAGCATGGTACAACGATCACATGGCTAGGATTCTTTAACAATATGTTCCCCGTAATTTTAGGAAACATACTTGGCGGCAGTGTGCTCGTCGGTTTGGTGTATTACATTATTTATTTGAGAAAACCCAGTAAAGACACCGAAAATCATTAAAATTATTTTGCTTCACCTCAGATCCTAAATTTCATATGGCACCAAATACTTGAACTGCCTAGGCAATAAATAGGGAATAATTCAACAGACGTAATAGGCATCTGCAATTGCGATCACCAATTTTTTTCAAACCGACAAACGAAGGAACTAGCATGACAAAGAAAAACGAAGAACTCGATGAAGAAACCTTGGCAGTCATCAATTGGTGCATCGAAGTCGAAGGCTACTTAGTCAAAGGTGGCGCAACACAAGCGCAGGCACAAGACTTTATTGAAGAAGAAATCGAATTTTTGACTGACCAATTTTATGATGGATTAACACCGGAGGAAGCTGCCAAAGTCGCTCTCAGTGATTAAACAGTGCCCACAAGCTTCAATCTGCCGAACTTATCGGCAATTATTTAGTCACCAAGAACTTGATGAACGTTTGGGAGTCGGTATGAAAAAAACACTAATAACATGCGCCTTGGCAGGACTATTTGGTTTATTACAAAGCTTACCTGCCCAAGCACAAATACTGTCTGTACGTGAACAAGCACGTGTGATAGACGAAAATCTAGCAGATCGGTTCGACAATTTATTGCCGGGCATGATGGAAGAAACAGGCATCGACATGTGGATCTTGATTTCACGTGAATATAATGAAGATCCCGTTTTAAAAACCATGCTCCCAGCCGAGTGGTTAAACGCAAGACGACGCACGATCCTGGTATTTCACCGCAACCCACAGACCAAAAACGTCGAACGCTTAGCTGTCGCCCGTTACGATTTTGGGCGCAATATCAAAGCCGCTTGGGATACGCAAAAATTTCCAGATCAATGGGATGCGCTAATTGAGATGGTGAAACAGCGCAATCCACAAAAAATCGGCATCAATACCTCACAACACTTCGCTCATGCCGACGGACTCGATCACACAGAGTATCAAGAATTAGTCCAAAAATTACCCAACGAATTTAAGACACGATTAACTTCAGCTGAAGCCCTGGCGATCCGTTGGCTAGAGACCCGTACTGCGCGCGAAATGCAGTTTTATCCTCAATTGATCAATGTCACGCACAAAATTATTGAAGAAGGTTTTTCTGAGAAAGTCATTACGCCCGGCATCACGACAAGCGAAGATGTGGTGTGGTGGTTCCGCCAAAAAATTCGCGATCTTGGCTACGAAACTTGGTTCCATCCCACCGTGGATATTCAAAGAGTGGACCCAAAAACCGAAGGCGCAGAACGTAGCTTTGCCATTAAACCGAAAGGCGATGTGATTCAAACGGGCGATTTAATCCACGTCGATATCGGCATCAGCTATTTACGCCTCAACACCGACATTCAACAGCATGCGTATGTATTGAAACCGGGCGAAACCAAGGTTCCTGCTTCAATACAAGCGGCGTTTGATAAAGCGAATCGCCTGCAAGATATTTTGACCATGCAGTTTAAGACGGGCAAAACCGGCAATCAAATCTTAGCGGGTGCATTAGCCCAAGCAAAAAAAGAAGACATCACAGCGAGTATTTATTCGCACCCGATTGGCTACCACGGACATGCGGCTGGACCTGCTATCGGCATGTGGGATAACCAAGGAAATGTGATCGGCACAGGCGATCAAGCCTTGCGAAAAAATACCGCATATTCAATCGAACTCAATGCCAGCAGCATGATTCCAGAATGGAAAAAAAGCATCCGTATCATGCTAGAAGAGGATGCTTTTTTTGACGGCGAAACTGTACGTTACATTGATGGCAGACAAAAAGCCATTTACCCGATTCCTCGCCCTTCCAATTACCGCCAGTAAATTCAGCAATGCTACAAAAAAAAGCCGCATAGTCATCAAGACTTATGCGGCTTTTTTTCGTTCGGTGTTTTATTGATCTTTACGATATGTTACCCGTTCAACTCGCACCAATTGTGCGTCTTCAACATCGTCAACATCTTTATATGACCATGCTTTTTGTTTAAATTCAGTTGGTGTATCGCGCACTTTATTGTTTCGCCCATTCAACACCACCAGCAAAAAGAATTTTACCAATATGAAAATGACGAACAAAGTCAAAATCAATGGCACCAGCGAAATAATCAAAGCGATGCCTAAACACAATATCAAGATGCGTGGCAACGGGGTGCGCATCAACATAGCGCCAGCGCTGTTACCAACACTGCGCAACTCTTGCCACGCTTGGCGAAAAATAGAATACAAATATTGTTTGTTCGAATCTTTCATGATTTTTCCTTAGTTGAAGAGTGCTGAAAACGATGCCAATGTAGCTTAAGCACTTAGCATTTGTGTTCTGTTTCCGACCAAATTGCATTTTAATGGAATGAATAGCAGTGTTCTTGGCTTGGGCGGATTATCTCTGACTTGACTAAGTATTTCCTACGGTAATAAACCTGCGAATTAGCCATTTGCCCTGAACTGCCAGACTGAACTTGCTTTACTCTAGAAAATCGTCGCTTGAAGCACGCAAATTCGCATTTCATCGCACTGCACTATGTTGTTATCGCGTTTGTCTTTACAGTCCTGTCATCGCAACATTTACTTCTCAAATTTAGTCAGGATTATTATGAAACACAACACTAAAACCAATCTTGTCATCTCATTCATCGTAATGAGCTTCGCCTTCTCTGCCAATAGCAGCGCGCAAAATATTGACGTCAGCAATACACAAAGTGTGACTATTACAGCAAAACGATTAAGTGCAGAAGAAAAACACCGTTACGACCAAGAACAAGCGAATCACAGCGTACAAAAAGTGATTATCTCTGCGAAACGCTTGAGTCAAGATGAGAAAGCAGCTTTCGACAAATCAGTTTCAAAATAATTAAGAGCATTTTTTACTATGTGAGTGATACAAATCTATTACAAAATATTTGTCGTTTCTTTTGCAATTTGATTTACACTCTTCGCTTCACTGCCAATTATTTGGAGTTTGACTATGATAAACACGAAACAATTTTCACTTGGTATTGCTTTACTCGCTGCCTCAACCATCGCATATAGCCAAGAATTTGTGGTAAGCCAGACACAAACAAATAATCAGGCAAGCTGCCAAGACAATTGTCCAACTGAAAATCAAGGTGGGCAAAATGCGACGCAAATTGATCGCAGTGGTATGGATAAAGCATCAGTACATTTACAAATATTGCAACAAGCTTCCCAAAAATTTGCCGAACCGTCCAATACAAAGAAAAATACTAGTGACGATAAGAAAACACCAAGTAAGCCGCAAGAAAATTCATAAAATATTCTCAATCTGGCATCCACTGCCATTGAAAAACAAAAGCCTGTCTCGTGACGGGCTTTTTTGTTTTTAGGACTGGCAGAACGGCTTCAAATCGAGGACCGATCGATGCGCTTGCTCAAAATAATCGAAGTCGAGGTTTGCCGTACACCTTCCAAAGAGCCAATCTGATCTAATAATTTATCCAATACCTCGGTGCTAGCACAGCGCAAGGTCAACATGTAGTCAATTGCCCCACTCACAGCGCACAAACTCTCGACCTCGGGTAATTGTTGCAAGTATTTAATCAATTGGTTGACACTGCGCGCCTCGATGGATAAACCGACGTAAGCTCTCACAGCCGGCTGATACATCGTCTGATTCAGTTTCAATCCATATCCTGCGATTATTTGTCGCTTTTCCAGATTTGCAATCCTAGCGATCACCGTTGTTCTCGCAATCCCCAATAACTTGGCAATTGTCGTGACTGGCAGCCTCGCGTTGTCCATCAACAAAGCCAGAATTTTATTATCAATATCATCAAGAATCGTTTTCATACTTCATACCGTAGCAAGGTTTAGTCAAGATGTATCGCATACCAACGATATGACGATAAATTACGCTCTATTATCTGACATTTTTTACATCTACACTATGTCTTATGAAATACAGGAAGTGAAACACTTTTTCACTCTTACAATTTTTTATTGGAGACCATCATGACCACGAAACTCATATTGCTAGGCGCAGGAAAAATTGGCGATGCAATTTTAAATTTACTATCCAACACCGGTGACTACGACATTACCGTCGCTGATCGTGATGCGGAACGGCTCAAGTATGTTGATCAAGAAAATTTTCCGAACGTTAAAACAATTTGCGCTGATCTCAGCGATCAAGCGACTGTGAGTGATTTAATCCAGGGTCATCAGGTCACTTTATCTGCCTGCCCATACTTTTTAACACCGATCATTGCCAGCGCTGCCAAAGCCGCAAATTCACATTATTTTGATTTAACCGAAGATGTCGAAAGCACGCGCGTCGTCAAACAATTAGCAGAAAATGCGGACTGTGCATTTGTCCCGCAATGTGGTTTGGCACCTGGATTTATCTCTATCGTGGCGAATGATGTGGCGAAGAAATTCGATTCATTGCGCGATGTCAGTATGCGCGTGGGCGCCTTACCGACCTTCCCAAACAATGCCCTAAAGTACAACTTAACTTGGAGCACCGATGGTTTGATCAATGAATACTGCAATCCATGCGAAGCGATTGTTGATGGCAAATTACGGGAAACATCTGCCTTAGAAGAAATCGAGCATTTTTCCTTAGACGGTATCGATTACGAAGCTTTCAATACTTCAGGTGGCCTTGGCACCCTATGTGAATCTCTGCTCGGCAAAGTGCAAAACCTCAACTACAAAACGGTACGTTATCCAGGTCACCGTGATATCGTCAAAATGCTGATTCGTGATTTAGAGTTAGGCAAATTAGAGCGTCGTCCGATTTTAAAAGATGTTTTAGAAACGTCGATTCCAATGACTAAACAAGACGTGGTTCTGGTATTTGTTAGTGTGATTGGCATGCGCGCTGGGCGTTTGGAGCAAGAATCTTACGCCAAGAAAATCTATGCGCAAGAAGTGAATGGTCAATTATTGTCTGCGATCCAATTAACCACAGCATCTGGCATTTGTGCCATGGTTGATTTACTGGTTGCGGGAAAATTGCCACAGCGTGGTTTAGTTCGTCAAGAACAAGCGTCGTTAGCGGACTTCACCGCAAATCGCTTTGGCCGCTATTACGCAAACTGATTCACATTTTCACTTTTAAAAACCGCAAAGACAGCGTCAGTGCTACTGACGCTGTCTTTGCGGTTATCTTTTTGACGCATTAGGGCCTGTTAACATTTAAATCGGGAGTGCGAATACGGAAAAACGGGCGCAGGGCTAGGCTATCGCTTAAGGAAAGCATCTTTGCAAAGATACTTCGTAGCGTCAGCGAGCAGCATGCTGCTCGAAACCCTGACTTCACCGAAGACGCGCCGCAGCGAATTTTAAACTGCGGCACTATAAGCGACATGCAACAACGCCATGTGCCCGCGAGTTTATTCAATTCGCCCATTCCCGAAGGGTTCAAGCCAAAAGGCACGATGGACAGCGTTGTAGCTCTTGCAGAGGCACCAGCCTCGGCGGCGAACTACGCCTTGCCATCCCACCTTTTGGCTTGAACGCATCTCTCGATTTAAATGTTAACAGGCCCTAATTCCATATCGAAAAGAAACAACATGTTTAAAGATTTATCACAGTCCTAGCATCCAATACCTTCTATACTTATTCTTGAAAGCAATCTTCAGAGTACCATAACCTAAGGACAAATAACTATGTGTCGCTTGCACCATCTACAAAAAATAGCGGGCAAATGGATCATACCGATATTGCTTAGTTCGTTAGTACTGCCATCTGCATTTCCCCAGGAATCCCTGACCATTAATGTACTGAAGACAGACGCCAAGGTAGATCCCAACGAAGCCTACATCAGCGAACTTTTACAATTAATCATTCAACACTCACCTCGTCGATACCAATTAGTGTATGGTAAAGGACGCATGGAACAAGGTCGCGCCATTTATGAAATGAGCAAGCCTGATGGCAAAATCGACATTTTGTGGAGTATGACAACGGATGCACGTGAAAAGCAATTAATCCCCATCCGTATTCCTATCGACAAGGGTCTGATTGGCTGGCGTATCAGTCTAATCACAGAGAAAAATCGTAATGCTTTTTCAAAAATAAAAAAGATAGAAGACTTAAAACAATACACGGCTGGTCAGGGAAGTAGTTGGCCTGATGTTGCAATTTTAAAGGCCAATCAACTTCCGGTATTAACCTCGAATGGTTACGATTCTTTATTTACGATGCTGGTTGGCGAGCGCTTTGATTACTTCCCGCGTTCCGTCTTTGAGATTTGGAATGAGCTCAAAAGCCAGCGAGAACATGCTATCGAA
Organism: Undibacterium sp.; assembly: GCA_043770645.1. Lineage (GTDB taxonomy): Bacteria > Pseudomonadota > Gammaproteobacteria > Burkholderiales > Burkholderiaceae_D > Undibacterium. The sequence continues at coordinate 11,441 of JAYVHZ010000195.1, forward strand.
GTTGAGCAAAACTTTATCTTGCACTATCCATCGGCCTGTTACTTTTTCATTACACCGCGTCGACCACAACTTGCAGAAGATTTACGAGAGGGTTTCGAAAAAATCATTGCGAAAGGCCTGTTTGAAAAACTATTTCAGCAACACAACCAAGAAAATATTGAACGCTCTAAAATCAAACTGAGAACCATTATATATTTAGATAATCCGCTACTCAAAATCGATTCTTTGCCACTCAAACGTAATGAATTATGGTTTCAAGGGTCAGTGCGTTAGTCGGCATCACTATCTAACTGCCGCAAATAAGCAAGTTTTTCAGCAATCTTTATTTCCATTCCGCGACCGACTGGTTGATACCAACGTAGCGCTTCCAATCCCTCTGGCATATAAGTTTCGCCCGCAGCGTACGCCTGTGGTTCATCATGGGCATAGCGATAGAGTTTGCCGTAACCAAGTTCTTTCATTAACTTCGTCGGAGCATTACGCAAATGTTCGGGAACAACGCGCGATTTGTCATTTGCCACAAAAGCGCGAGCCTGTTTGTACGCCATATAAATCGCATTCGATTTAGCAGCACAAGCTAAATATACGACTGCCTCAGCCAAAGCTAATTCACCTTCTGGCGAACCAAGTCGTTCGTAGACCTCGGCCGCATCTAGACTAATGCGCAAGGCTCGTGGGTCAGCCAGACCAATATCTTCACTCGCCATCCTGATAATGCGGCGCGCGAGATATCGCGGATCAGTGCCGCCATCCAACATCCGCACTAGCCAATACAAAGCCGCATCAGGATTGGACCCGCGTACCGATTTATGCAAGGCCGAAATCTGATCGTAAAACGCATCGCCGCCTTTATCAAAGCGACGCAAAGCATCACCTAAACATTCAGCGAGTAAATCACTGTCTACTTCCTTAAGACCTTTGACCTGTGCTGCTCGCGCCGTAATATCCAGATTATTTAGCAGTTTACGGCCATCACCATCGGCACTGGCAACCAGACTTTGTTTCGCCTCTACAGTGAACGATAAATTAACTAACTCTTGCGCGCAGGCTTTGTCCAACATAAGTCCGAGATCATCTTCGGTCAGCGACTTTAAAACATACACAGCGGCTCGTGACAATAAAGCGCTATTGACTTCAAACGAGGGATTTTCAGTCGTCGCACCAATAAACGTAAACAAGCCACTTTCAACATGCGGTAAAAAAGCGTCTTGCTGGCTTTTATTAAAGCGATGTACTTCATCGACAAACAAGATCGTGCGGCGTTGCGATGTGGCACGTACAAACTCTGCGCGCTCGACTGCATCACGGATATCTTTTACACCGGATAACACTGCGGAGAGTGCGATAAATTCGGCCTGAAAAGCCTTTGCCATCAGACGCGCCAGTGTGGTCTTACCAACACCCGGTGGTCCCCACAACAACATGGAGTGCGGCTCACCAGATTCAAACGCCACCCGTAGTGGCTTTCCTTCGCCCAAGAGGTGTTGTTGACCAATCACTTCTGACAAACTCTGAGGACGAAGACGCTCAGCCAAAGGTTGATGCAAAGAAGCCTGCTGCACACCCATCATGGACGCAAAACTTCCGCGCCTGTCGGCACAATAAATTTGAACTGATCGGCAGGAAAGCTAGGATTTTTCTCGAAATTTTTCAAGGTCACTAGGGATAATTGGCCAAAACTATCGCGTAGTTCCATACCGACTGGAACGCCATCCTTCATCCCAATACCAATCGCGTCAAACTGACTATCTTTGGTTTTCGGAATCGCTTCTAGCCATTCGACACCTTGTTTGAGCCCGATATCTTTCATGACAAAATTCTTGTCGAGGTCAACGCTGCCAAATAGGATCGCTGCCGGGCTTGAAGCGATTGCATTGCCTAGTGCTTTGATGGTGACTTGGTTCAAATCTTTATCATAAAGATAGAGTTTGTCACCATCTGCTTGCAACACCTGCTCGTAAGGTTTGAGGTAAGTCCAGATGAATTTACCAGGACGGGCAAACTTGAATGTTCCTGAGGATGATTTACCAATTTTCGATACACCATTCGTCGTCTTCATTTGCACTTGTAGAAATTCACCTTTGGCAGTCTTGGTGTTAACGACAAAGGCTCTAAACTGCTCGACTGCCGAGGCTTGCGCGGTACTCACCACTGCGAACAGTAAACCGAGAGCAAACGTTGTTGAACGCAGATTGTTCTTTAGAGTATTCAAAATAAATCCAATTCTATTTTATAAATGTATGGTATTAACGCGCGGGCAAACAATAAAGTCTACTCAGCATTCCCGGCCGGCACCAAAATCTCGCGGTTGCCATTTGACTGCATTGTCGATACAACACCACTCGCTTCCATTTGCTCCAACAATCGCGCTGCACGGTTATAACCAATACGTAAATGACGTTGCACCAGAGAGATCGAAGCACGACGATTCTTTAAGACGATAGCAACTGCCTGATCATACAAAGCATCTGCTTCACCACCGCCTTCACCTGGAGCAACGGCGTCACCGCCCTCTTCCAACACGCCGCCTTCCAAAATACCTTCGATGTAATTGGGTTCGCCTTGCTCTTTCAAATGTTTGACGACACGATGGACTTCCTCATCCGAGACGAAAGCACCATGTACCCGCATCGGCAGTCCGGTTCCCGGAGGCATGTACAACATATCACCCATACCAAGTAGAGACTCGGCACCCATTTGATCGAGGATGGTGCGCGAGTCAATTTTGCTACTGACCTGAAACGCAATACGTGTGGGAATGTTGGCCTTAATCAA
>JAYVHZ010000196.1:0-2548 GCA_043770645.1 Undibacterium sp.
ATCATTAGAGACTCAGACGCATCTATCGTCCACAGCACAGCTGAGTATGAACTAGTACATCGTGATTTACCAAAATCGAGCTTGCACGCATTTCCGCTCATAATGAATGTCACAGGGTCTAACGCTAAGTTTTCTAAACGCAAAAACATTGTATTTATTGGAGGCTATCAGCACACTCCTAACGTGGATGCAGTAGTTTATTTTGCTACAGAGATCATGCCTCTACTGCGCACGCGTTTGCCCGGGGTTTGCTTTTTTGCAGTGGGTAGTAAGCCGCCGATAGAGATACAAAACTTAGCTTCAAATGATATTCTAATTACAGGATTTATCGAGGAACTTACCCCGCTATTAGACAAAATGCGCGTCTCAGTTGCACCTCTACGCTATGGGGCTGGCATCAAGGGAAAAATAGGAACTGCAATGGCAGCAGGTGTACCGGTTGTAGCAACGACCATTGCAGCCGAAGGTATGTCGCTAATTGACGGTGAAAACATAATTGTTGCAGATGGTCCTCAGAAATTTGCGGACGCAGTCGTGAAACTTTATCATGATGAGTCACTTTGGGAAAGCATTAGCAGCAAGGGGCTAACATTTGCAGACAATACTTGGGGCGCAAATTCAGCCTGGCACAATTTAGCGTCGATAATAAATTGCTTAGGTTTTCAACCGACTACACCTTCTAGGGAATTATCTCTATATTCGCAATATGTTCACATGGAATTGCCCACCGAAAGTGAAGATAAAAAAACAACTACACATCCGCAAAACGAGGCTTATCAGAAAAAAATTCAACAAGAGTTAGATATTTACGAAAAACAATTTAATGTTCATGACTTACCAGAAATTTACCATTACTGGTCGAACAAATATATTGCACCTCTTTGTCTTGAGGCTGGATTTAGTACAGTTGCAGAGTTTTTCTCAAGCAACTTGTTAAAAGCAAAGGACCGAACTGGTACGTTTGAGCCAATTTTTGTTAGTGTGGGAGCGGGTAATTGCGACTTGGAAGTATCTGTCGCCCGAAATCTTATTACTGCAGGGCTCACTCATTTCACTCTTGAGTGCCTTGAAATAAACCCTTCTATGCTCAAAAGAGGGCTAGAGATCGCTAAAGAAAATGGTGTCCAGGACAACATGAAATTTATTCAAGCAGATTTTAATAGTTGGGTTGCACAAAAAAAATATGATGGCGTAATGGCTAATCAATCATTGCATCATGTAACAGATCTCGAGCATTTATTCGATCAAGTGAAAAGTAGTCTTCATGCGGAGGGTAGTGTTGTAGTTAGTGACATCATTGGCCGTAATGGTCATCAACGTTGGCCAGAGTCTTTAGATATCGTGAATAAGTATTGGGTGACGATGCCTAAAGAATACAAATTTAATGCACTGTTAAATCGCTTCGAAGATCTCTACGATAACTGGGATTGTAGTAAAGAGGGTTTTGAAGGAATACGGGCCCAGGATGTCCTACCCTTGTTACTTGATAGATTTTCTTGCGAGAAATTTGTCGGGTTCGGAAATGTTATTGATATTTTTGTTGACCGCGCCTTCGGGCATGGTTTTCGTGAGCAGACAGAATGGGATTTGAATTTTATAGATCAACTGCACGCAGAAGATGAAACAGGATTAGCCAGCGGACGACTAACACCCACTCACATGATGGCAGTCTTTGTAAAGAACCTGCGCTGTGCTCCGTACTACTCGCGTGGCGTCTCACCTACAAAATCGATAAGAAAGACTAGTTATGAAATTTAAGTGCTTGTAATATTAAATAATATATTAATCGAAATAATGATTTTAAATAGAAAAGAGATACCAGAAATGATGTCATATTTACCAAAACTAAACGGTGTATCCGAAGGTATACGGCAAGGACGAAACGTGTACGAGGGCTATCAACGTGGTTGGGGTCTTCAGTTCAATGGCCTGAAGGATAAGGTACTGGAAGATTCGCTTTATCAAGATGCATATGCAGCAGCTAAGGATCGCACCATCATGAGTGAAGATAATAGGATGAATATCTTTTTGCTGTTGCGGTTTTTTCTAAATAAGGTGCCTTTTGGACATATTGTTGAGTACGGTGCTTATCGCGGCGGTAGCGCTATTTTTATGGCGTATATTGCAAAGCAACTATACCCAGATATGAAAGTATTCGCACTGGACAGTTTTGAAGGAATGCCGCCAACAGACAAAGACGTGGATGCGCATAATGAGGGTGATTTTGCAAATGTAGATCTTGCAGATTTAAAAAAACGAATTGCCACACTAAAGCTTGATAATTTGATATTGGTAAAGGGATTTTTTGAGGATACCAATAAAAAAGTTATGTCACAAGCTGGCAAGATCAGTCTTGCTCATATTGATTGCGATATAGCACCTGCGGTGAAGTACTCATACGAAGGTGTTCGACCTTTTATGGTCGATGGTGGATACATAGTCTTCGACGATGCAACAGTTTCCAGCTGCATTGGTGCGACTGAAGTTGTTGAAGATTTACTTGTGCGACGTGACGGGTTAAATTCTGAACAGATTTGGCCACATTTCG
>JAYVHZ010000197.1:0-5264 GCA_043770645.1 Undibacterium sp.
TTCTACCAAAATGATATCGGCGCCAACATGATCAAGCTCGCGCAGATCGGCGTATAGATCATGGGCATAGGAAACTGGATCAGGATTCAGCTGACGCCAGCCTTGTAGTTGCGTGTTAGCTGTATGTGGCTGATAGGCCATCACCGCGACGCGCTTTCTAGAAGCGAGTAATTGCGTAATGATCGATTCTAATTCTTCAACAGCGACCATAGCCACTGGTGTACTCGGAGCGTAATGCGCCTCCAAAGTTCCGGATGCACGCGGAGCAGCTTGATCAGGTGCATTCACAGCCATTCCCAACACCTGCTCTAACTGTACGGCAGTGATATGACCTGGGCGTAGCAAAACTGGTCCATGCGTCGCTAAGCGACTCATATCGACGATCGTCGATTCTATGCCGACATCACTTTGCCCACCATCGAGCACGGCGGCAATCATGCCACTCACCACTTCTGCGGGAAACTCATCTAGAACATGTTCTGCTTTGGTAGGACTGACATGCCCAAACTTATTTGCCGATGGCGCAGCGACACCACCCTTGCCATCTTTAAAGGCGCGTAATAGAGCTTGAGCGACCGGATGCGATGGACAACGGATGCCTATGGAATCCTGGCCACCAGAAACGGCATCGGGAATATGCTCGGCACGTTTCAAAATTAAGGTCAAAGGTCCGGGCCAAAATGCGTCGATCAGTACTTGTGCTGGTGCTGGAATCTCTTTGACCCAGTAAGCAATATCCGCTTCGGGAGCAACATGCACAATCACCGGATGATTCGATGGCCGGCCTTTGGCTTTATAAATATTCGCGACTGCATTGACATTCTCCGCATCGGCACCAAGGCCGTACACGGTTTCTGTCGGAAAGCCGACTAATGCGCCCTGCTCTAAGGCGCGCGCAGCGGCAAGAATTTGTTCAGAAGAATCCAATCTCAACCTCTGCCGTAATCAAACAGCGATACCGAGAATTTCACAGGCCTGACGCATCTCGTCTTGTGCTTGCGCTAAGCTAGGGGCAATAAAGGTGATATGACCCATCTTGCGTGCTCTACGTGCTTCTGCCTTACCGTACAAATGCAAATGTGCTGATGGTAAGGTTAAGACTTTGTCCCAAGCAGGTTGACGTTCTGTTTCGCCATCAAACCAAATATCGCCAAGGATATTCAACATCACGCAAGGTGAATGCTGACGCACATCGCCTAAAGGCAAACGTGCCATCGCTCTGACTTGCTGAGCGAATTGACTGGTCACGCAAGCATCGATCGTATAGTGCCCGCTATTGTGCGGACGCGGTGCCATTTCATTGACAACCACAGAGCCGTCTTGCAAGACAAAAAATTCAATGCAGAGCACGCCGACATAATTGATATCCGCAATCAACTTCAGTGCCGCGTTTTGAGTTTTTAATGCAGCTTCCGCTGAGACGTGCGGACTTGGCACTGTTGTCGTAAACAAGATGCCATCACGATGTACGTTTTCTGCAATCGGATACACAACAGCTTGACCATCCGCACCACGTGCTACCAATACAGAAATCTCATAGGCGAGCGGCAGCATTTTTTCAAGAACGCAGACCACACCTTTGAGATTGGCAAAAGCCGTGCGTAGCTCTTCCATCGACTTCACACGAACTTGACCTTTGCCGTCATAGCCCATGCGCGCAGTTTTCAAAATCCCCGGGAACAAATCGGCACTGACTTTTTCCAGATCATCCGCAGTACGCAAAATCGCGTGCGGTGCCGGCAAAATGTCGGTTTGTGGTGCGCAACGCGTGAAGAACGCTTTCTCTTCGATGCGATCTTGCGCGATCGACACACATGCTGCACTCGGCGCGACAAAGCCGGTTTCTGCTAATTTCGCCAAACTGCTCGCCGGCACATTTTCGAATTCTGTGGTGAATGAAGCACAAGCATCGGCTAACTTCTGCAAACCCGCTGCGTCATCATAGGCAGCTTGAATATGTGCATCCGCTGCATGTGCGGCTGGACTACCCGCCTCAGGTTCTAACACCATGACCTTAAAACCCAGAGCTTGTGCTTCATGCACAAACATGCGCCCCAATTGCCCACCACCGACCATACCTAACATGCTGGATTTGTTATTGGGAAATTGTGGATCGGTGGTATTAGTAGAAGTGGACATCGTTGGTTTTTCCATGCTGGTGTTAAATAATTTAAAAACCACATCAAAAGCGTTTACCGCAGAGGCGCAGAGATCGCAGAGTTGGGGTTTGATATCTCAAGCGCCTTTGTCTTTCTCTGCGGTCTCTGCGCCTCTGCGGCTAAAGAATTTTAATTTCCTGCCAAAGGTCGCTTGCTATTACAGTGGCAAATACATATCCCGCGCAACTTGTGTTTGCTTGGCACGGTATGCTTCTAACTTGGCTGCCATCGCATCATCTGTCGTCGCCAACATCGCAATCGCAGCCAAGGCAGCATTACCAGCGCCAGCTTCACCAATGGCGAATGTATTGACTGGAATACCTTTAGGCATTTGTACGATAGACAGTAAAGAGTCTTCACCACGCAAATACTTGGATGGCACAGGCACACCAAATACCGGCACGATCGTTTTCGCTGCAATCATGCCTGGCAAATGCGCCGCGCCGCCAGCACCAGCGATAATGCCGCGTATGCCGCGACTACGTGCTGTTTCGGCATAGGTGAACATTTCATCTGGCATGCGATGCGCTGACACCACTTGTGCTTCGAAAGGAATACCGAATTCTTTCAGCATATTCACTGCATGTTGCATCACATCCCAGTCGGATGAAGAGCCCATCACGACACCGATGATCGGCGCTGCATTTAATGTTGCGTCGCTCATATTACGCCTTCAAACTTTCACCAGTTAAACGCTCCAACGCTTCACGGTATTTCGCTGCCGTCTTTTGCACGACTTCATCCGGCAAAGTTGGCGCAGGTGCAGTCTTATTCCAAGTCGTAATCGTTTCTAAATAATCGCGTACGAATTGCTTATCAAACGATGGTGGCGAAATGCCCGTTGTATAGGAATCTGCTGGCCAGAAACGGGAAGAATCTGCTGTCAAGACTTCATCCATCAAATGCAATACACCATTATCGTCGAGACCGAATTCAAATTTAGTATCGGCAATGATGATGCCGCGTGTCGCTGCATAGTTTGCCGCTTCGGTGTAGAGCTGAATACTGATGTCGCGCATCTTGGCAGCGAGTTCCGCGCCTATACGATTTTCCATGTCAGCAAAGCTGATGTTCTCATCATGCTCGCCCATGTCAGCTTTTGCCGCTGGCGTGAAAATCGGTGCATCCAATTTTGCAGCTTGTGGCAAACCCGCTGGCAATTGGATACCGCAGATCGCGCCAGTGTCTTGGTAATCTTTCCAACCAGAGCCAATGATATAGCCACGCACTACTGCTTCAACCATAATCGGTTTCAAACGCTTTGCGACCACCGCGCGACCACGCACTTGTTCAGCTTCGTCCGCTGCGACAACGGATACTGGATCAATGCCGGTCAAATGATTTGGCACCACGTGACCAAGTTTTTCAAACCAGAAGTTAGCCATTTGATTGAGCACACGACCTTTATCAGGAATCGCTTCATTCATAATCACGTCAAATGCGGACAAGCGGTCACTTGTCACGATCAACAGTTTATCTTCGCCAACGGCATAGTTATCACGGACTTTGCCACGACCTAACAGTGGTAGCGAATGTAAAGTGGAGTTTATTTGCGTAGTCATAATGTGGTCTCAAAAAAAATGCTGAAGGGAGATTCATCCACGATTCAGTAGACACATGTCACCGAACCACTTTTGAAACTCCCCGATGGGCACAGCACGCGCCCGTTTACTTCAATCTAAATGTAATCAAAAATACTTATTTCACAAGCTGCGCCAATGCACCTGATTTATATTGTTCTGCAACTTTTTCCAAAGTCAAAGGTTTGATCTTTGCGGCCTGACCTTCACAACCGAATGCTAAGAAACGTGCTTTACAAACCAACTTCGCTGCTTCACGTGCTGGTTTCAAATAATCACGTGGATCAAACTTGCTTGGATTTTCAAACATGTAACGACGAATCGCTGCGGTCATCGCCAAACGAATGTCCGTATCGATGTTAATTTTACGTACGCCGTTTTGAATACCAATGACGATTTCTTCGACTGGCACGCCATAGGTTTCTTTCATGTCGCCACCGAATTGACGAATTTCTTCGAGCAATTCTTGTGGAACAGAAGACGAACCGTGCATCACCAAATGCGTATTAGGAATACGTGTGTGGATTTCTTTGATACGGTCAATCGCCAAGATATCGCCGGTGGGCTTACGGGAGAATTTATACGCACCGTGGGAAGTACCAATTGCAATAGCCAATGCGTCGCATTGTGTTTGCTTAACAAAGTCAGCTGCTTGCGCTACGTCAGTCAACAACTGTTCACGTGTCATCTTGCCATCCGCACCGTGACCGTCTTCTTTGTCGCCCATCATGGTTTCCAAAGAACCGAGTACGCCTAATTCCGCTTCCACTGTCACACCGATAGAGTGAGAAAACTTCACCACTTCTTTAGACACTGCAACATTGTATTCGTAACTAGCCACAGACTTACCGTCTTCCATCAAGGACCCGTCCATCATCACGGATGTGAAACCGGACTTAATCGCTGCCATACAAACCGCAGGAGATTGGCCGTGATCTTGATGCATAACCACTGGGATATGCGGATACGCTTCGACCGCAGCAGAAATCAAGTGACGCAAGAAAGCTTCACCTGCGTACTTACGCGCACCGGCAGACGCTTGCATAATCACGGGCGCACCAACTTCATTCGCCGCTTCCATGATCGCTGTGACTTGTTCCAAATTATTGACATTAAACGCTGGAATGCCATAGCCGTTTTCAGCTGCATGGTCCAACAATTGACGCATAGATACGAGAGACATAGTTTTAACTCCAAATAAAAAAATCTTCCTTTGAGACACTGATTAAGCTAAGCGCGGGCAGATTTTGAATCTGCGATGCTCACCGTACTGAAGTACGGTTGCGCTTCTTAATTCAAACTTTGCCCGCTCGCTACGCTTATTCAGCGCCTCAACAAGCTTGTGGCTTTTGACTTTACTTTTCCAGCAGCACACTTTTAAGTGCCGCCAGAATTAAATCTTGTTCGTTGCACTTCTGGTTCGGCACCACCAAGAAACTGATTTCTAGGGATGCAGTGTTAGGCGCAAAACGCAGCAATACACTAGTATTGCGAGGCTCGAGCTTTCAACACTGACAACGCAATG
>JAYVHZ010000198.1:0-2534 GCA_043770645.1 Undibacterium sp.
AACTTTAGCGGACATTAATCGTGTTGCGAAGAATTACTTCAAACAAGATAACCGTAGTTTCGGTCAATACATTCCTGTCGCCACTCCAGATCGTGCCGAAGTTCCTGATACCCCTGACGTCGCTAAGTTAGTGGATGGCTACAAAGGTCGCGCTAAAGTCGAGGCGGGTGAAACTTTTGATGCGACACCGGCGAATATTGATAAGCGTACAGAAAAATTCAATTTGGCAAATGGCGCCAAAGTTGCGTTGTTGAATAAAAAAACACGTGGTGAAACTGTGACTGGTCGTTTGAATTTGCATTTGGGTGATGAGACCTCATTATTCGGCAAAACGGTGGCTTCTGATATCGCTGCCGATATGTTAATGCGTGGTTCTAGCAAATTGTCACGTGCTGAATTGGATACCAGATTAGGCGAGTTGAAAGCGAAGTTATCGATCTCTGGCGCTGGTCAAAATGTCGCGGTGAGCTTTGAAACTGTACGCGCCAATTTGCCTGCATTATTGGATATCATGCGTGACGTGTTACGCGCTCCAACATTCTCGCAAACTGAATTTGATTTGTTGGTGAAAGAGAACTTGTCTGCGCTCGAAAGTTCACGTAGCGAGCCACAAACGGCTGCGACTGAAGCGATGAAAGTCAAGAAAAACGCACCGTACAAAAAAGGTGATATTCGTTATGCAGCCTCGATTGATGATGGTATTGCGGAATATAGTGCGATCAAACTGGATGCCGTCAAAGACTTCTACAAGAACTTCTATGGCGCAAGTGCTGCAGAATTTACTTTAGTTGGTGACTTCGATGCGCCAGCAGTGAAAGCAAAATTGGCCAGTATCATTGGTGATTGGAATAGTCCAGCGAAATTCACACGTGCGCCAAGTTTGCCAGTTGCAGCAGCGACAGCCTCTGTCAAATTGGAGACACCAGACAAAGCAAATGCTTTCTACTTGGCTGACTTGCCGTTTGAATTAAACGATCAGGCTGCAGAGTATCCCGCTTTATTAGTTGCTGATAACGTTTTAGGTGGTGGTATCAAGTCTCGTTTGTTTAGCCGTATCCGTCAGAAAGAAGGCATTAGCTATGGCGTAGGTAGTGGTATTTCTGTGCCTGCTTTAGACAAAACAGCTGGATTAACGCTATATGCAATGTTTGCGCCGCAAAACTTAGAGCGTTTGCAAAATGCGATGAAGGAAGAGTTGACCTTGTTTGTAAAGGACGGCATCACGGCAACCGAGTTAGCGGATGCAAAGCAAGCGTTAGCTCAAACTTATGCTTTGCGTCGTGCGCAAGATCCAGCATTGGCAGGTGCATTACGTAGCCAGTTATTCTTGGGCCGTAGTATGGCTTTTGATGCAGCATTGGATGCGAAAATCGCTGCTTTGACATTGGATCAGGTCAATGCAGCGATTCGTCAATTTGTCAAGCCAGAAAGCATCGCACATTACTACGCTGGTGACTTTGCTGGTGCTGCAAAAAAAGCGGCAGCTAAGTAATTTTTAGCTGAATCAGTTCTTTCAAAATGAGACTAAAGACTGCTATTGCTTGCTGGAATTTGGTTGTGGCAAGTCTTGTTTTAAAAGCGGGATTGAAATGTATGATCAATGTTTATGATCGACGTTGATTGTTAAAAGGTTGTTTCGAATTAGAAAGGCGCAGTGTGAATTTCACACTGCGCCTTTTCATTTGATCTTTCTAAATTTGTGTAATCGCCTCTAACTTGTGCGCAAACAACGTAATCTAAACAATCATCCAGCGTCCACCACGATAACTGACTCTGACGCGATCACCGATACGAAATTGGCCGGAGTTGCTCATCAATACCGCATGCGTTTGACCGTTGCCCATCCTGATGGTGATCTCGGTATGACCACGTTGTTCGGTTGTACTGCGATCAAGTTCATTGCCGATCACCCCGCCAAGAATCGCACCGCCGACTGTCGCAACTGCGCGCCCACCGTCATTATCATGACCGCGACTACGATGGCGACTGTAGCCACGTCCACGATAACTGGAATGATCGTTGCCGCGTCCAAGTTGATTGCCAATAATGCCACCTAAAATCGCACCAACGACGGCACCGCCACCACTACTCTCGCGCACGTCACCGATGTTACGAATGTCCACGATTTGAGCGACCTCTGTTGGACTCTCTTGATAACTGGATGCGTATTGTTCACCATGTTGACTTGAATACCGCGTTGTATATTGCTCTTGATATTGTCGCGGGTATTCGGTGTTGTAAGAAGAATTGTAGTCACGCACTGGCTCGGAACGATAGCGATGCGCGACGCATCCAGTTAGTTGTGTTAGGGTTAGTAGAGCAGCAATAAGAGCAATTTTTCGCATGATACGTCCGTAAGATTGGGTCATTAGAGATCTGTCTGGAATCAATTAATGACACGAATTTTGCGCATTAAGTTAAGTCAACAAATCGACGAGATAGCGGAATAACGCGCTCGCTTTGCGCTTAGTTGACCCTTGTTAGTGGTTTATCCTCAGATCAATTGTACGGTACTGTGCGCCGCTACTCAGTGG
>JAYVHZ010000199.1:0-4084 GCA_043770645.1 Undibacterium sp.
CTCCTCTCAAAACTCAAACTACCAAACCAACACTAACCGAAAAAATTGTAGCCCGCGATAGCTGCTCCGCGTCCTAGGGAGAATATTTTCGTCACAAACTAAAGTCGGCTGGTTCGGATTTTTTTGTGCTCTACTTAGGTTTACTCTCTTACTTATAACAGCTTAAAGATTAACTACCTTGATCGAAAGCAAACAAATTGTCGTTTAAGTTGGGCGAAACAGCAACACAAAAACACAACTATCGATATCAACTTTAAGGCAAATATGGTGACGTACAGCGAACGGTACGACTTCACTTGACTATTTCTATTCGATTTATTTTTGATGAATGCATTAAAACGCTATTTAATTAATATTTAATTGCCTATCAACGTACAAAAAAACCCTTACGCCGAACGTCTTCTTCCTTCACTTGATCCGGAAACAATCTTAGTGCAAAGCCTTATGCGCATCAGATTGTTCTCCAGCTTTAGGATGAATCCGAACAAGAATAATCCTAGGTCCATTCATCTTTTTCACCACCACATCAAACTGTGAAAATTCTATCTTTTGCCCCTCTTCAGGCAAATCGCCCAAGACCTGCATAATCAAACCACCAATCGATTCAACTTCTTCATTATCCAGATCAATGCCCAGTGCAATGCCTAAAGTGAACAAAGGCAAACTACCCTTACCGATTAAGGTGCCATCATCGAGCAAAGTCCAGTCATTATCGTTTTGTCGGAATTCGTCGCGAATCTGGCCGACCAAGGCACTTAGTAAATTATCCAAGGTCAAAAAGCCGACAGGTTTACTCTCGCGATAGCCAACCATCGCAAAATGCGGCGCGCCTTTACGGAAGCGGCGGAACAACTCCAGAGCTGGGGTATTCGGCGGCACGTACTCGACATGACGCAAATGCTTGCTCAAATCATCCAAAGACTTACCACTTTGCTGCGCCAAAAATAAATCTTTTAAGTGCAACATTCCCAACACGGTTTCCCCATCACTATCAATATATGGGTAGCGACTGAAGCGATTACGGGCGGCGGTTGCCATATTCTCTTCGAGACTGACATCTTTATACATCGCCACCACCTCATTAATGGGGCGCATCAAATCAGAGATTTCTAAGTCACCAAAATCAAGCATCTGCGCCATGATGCTCCACTCATCGGGCGTCAATTTTTTGCTGGCATGACTGCCGCGCAAGATCATCTTTAGTTCTTCTGGCGAATAGTGGGAGTCACTACCATGACTCGCGTCCAAGCCTAACCAACTCAATAGCGTGTTTGAGCTTTTATTCAGAACCCAGATGGCTGGGAACATGACCCAATAAAACAAATATAAAGCAGGCGCGGTCCATAGAGACACTCGCTCAGGCGTACGAATCGCCATTGACTTCGGCGCAAGTTCACCAACGACGATATGCAAAAAAGAAATGACAAAGAAAGCAAATAATAGGGAAATTCGATCCATCCATTCGATAGAATCAATGCCCACAGCGAGCAGCAGTGGATCTAACAGCTTTTCAAATGCTGGCTTACCAACCCACCCTAGTCCAAGTGAAGCCAAAGTAATGCCGAGCTGACATGCGGACAAATAAGCATCGAGATTTTGATGCACAGCAATTAGAAATCGACCACGAAAGCCACCGACTTTTGCCAAACTACGTACCCGTGTTGCCCGCAATTTGACCAGTCCAAATTCAGCAGCAACAAAAAAACCATTGAGCAGTACCAGAAAAATGGCTGCGACGATATACAAAAAATTATCCAACGCCTAACTTTCAAAAATAGATCAAGCTCTACTGTACCCTAGAAATACGACAAGATTGTGGCAATACCGCATGAAGACACAATTCCAACCCAACCATCTGCCTCTGCTTATCCAAATTGATTAAGGGCAACAAATTAAGTCCGACAAGCCACCATAACGTCGTTCGCACCCCATTTTCGACATTTCATGATTGTTAAATTCTGTGTCATCGCATCTTGGTTGACAATCGTTGATGCAAAAGTGACACTCCTACTCGCTCCATGCTTCAAGTCTATTTTTATTAGGGATCGTTCAATGAAAACAAAATACCAATTTGCCGCAATCTTAGCGCTATTCGCGTCCAGCACTTACCTGACAACAGCACAAGCTCATGAATACGAAGCGCTGATCAAAGCTAAAAAATATGCTGAAGTCGAGAAAGCGGTAGCCGCCAAACTCAGCACAGACGCCAATAATCCTGATGCTCTGATTGCAAAAACCGAATTAATCCTGATCGAAGGCAAAGAAAACCGCCTCGATGAAGCAGTCAAAATTGCTGAACAATGTATCGGCAACAATCCTAAAAACTCGGAATGCCACGAAGCCTTAGGTAATGTGCTTGGCACTAAGGCGATGCGTGGCGGCGTAATGTCTGCGATCACGTATGTCGGCAAAATTCGGGATTCATTCAAAAAAGCTATAGAACTGGATCCACACAATTTTAGCGCTCGTGCTTCATTAATGCAGTTCTATTTACAAGCACCAGGTTTTGTCGGTGGCGGCACCGATAAAGCGAAAGATTTAATCATCGAAACCATCAAATTCAGTCCGGCTGCAGGTGCATTGTTACAGGCATCGCTAGATCTGCATGAAGACAATTTTGACCGCGCATCATCGACCGCACTCGCTGTCAACACCACAAATTCCGAAGCCTTGGCAAAGCATCAAAGAAACGTGCTATCGAGTATTGGTCATGCGTTAACCAATAACAAGAAAATGGTAGAAGCCGAAAGAATCTTCCGCGAACTGTGCAATCGTTTCCCTGACTCTGCGATCGGATTCTATGGAATGGGCAAGGTTTTGTTGGAACAGGGAAAAGCAAAAGATGCCATTCCCCATTTTGAAAAGTCGGTGCTGATTGATGCTAGTGCCAATGCTTTTTATCGCATCGGTAAAGCATGGCAAAATGTCGGCGATAAAGTCAAAGCCATTGCCGCCTTTGAACGAGCACTAAGCTTTAAACCTGAGCTAGCAAAAAAAACTAAGGCGGACGCTGAAGATCAGTTGAAGGCTTTGAAAGGATGATAGTTCGATTAGCCACACATGATTGAAAAATAGCCATAGATGAACGACCGCCCATTAGGACGCATTACCCTAGTTTGACAAGTATCAAGCAATCCTTGAATAGGCTGTACAAACAGCCTATTCAAGGCACATCCCCACTACAATATGTCTTCTGCTCTGCTGAGTTTCGCTTGATAAGAAGACCGCAATGTCGACTCCCCCAATTCCCCCTGTCCCACCAGTCGCAGTACCACATAATCTTTTTGAAGATGTGCTGGCTATTTTTACTGGCACCTTATTGGTTTCACTCGGTGTTGCTTTGTTTAATCAAGCTGGTCTATTCACTGGCGGTACTGCCGGGCTAGCATTTCTAGTTCATTACGCAACAGGTTTGTCGTTTGGCGCCGTTTTTTTTGTATTGAACTTGCCATTTTATTGGTTGGCATGGAAGCGCATGGGATGGCGATTTACCTTAAAAACCTTTATTTCAGTTGCCCTAGTCTCGGCGATGTCTGGTCTGCATCCTAAGATGGTGCAACTGAGTCAATTCACCCCTTTCTATATTGCCCTCATTGGTGGTTCTTTGATGGGCGTCGGTTTTATCGTCTTATTTCGTCATCAAGCTAGCTTGGGGGGTATCAATATACTGACCCTTTATTTGCAAGAAAAACATGGTGTCCGTGCTGGCAAAGTACAGATGGGAATTGATCTGTGTATCGTGTTTGCGTCATTTTTATGGGTGTCACCAATGGCAATGCTGGCATCGATTTTTGGCGCAATCGTGTTGAATCTGGCGATCATGCTCAATCATCGCCCAGGCCGATATTTAGCTGTGTGACGCCTTACTACCTGGTTGGAATAATTCTTCTAAGTTTTGCTTACAATTGCAGCAGGCTTGAAATACCCGTGTAAAATCGGCGTGCTAAGCACCGCCTACAGAAGCGCTGCAATCCATCACGCCAACCGAGGAAACCCAGATGAATCAAGTCGTCATCAGCGGCACAGGTCTATACACGCCTACCGAATCAATTTCGAATCAAGAATTAATCGCCAGTTTTAACGC
>JAYVHZ010000200.1:0-1500 GCA_043770645.1 Undibacterium sp.
CGAGGAACGCAGTCAGACCTCGAATTTGTCTGCGGCGGAAGCGCCGCATGAGGCGGTGACGCATTTGAAGCTGCGTTTTGTACGAATTGATGAAAGTGATTTTGACCATGTCGACATTCATCTGACACCTTGTACCATTATCTTTATGCAAAACGTGTCCGAATTGGAAAATCAGGCGCAGCAGCTAAAGTTGGCATCGATGGGTCGATTAACTGCCAGCATTGCACATGAAGTTCGTAATCCCCTATCGTCGATTTCCTATGCAGCATCACTGCTCGGCGAAGATGTGCATAATGAAGTGCAGGCACGACGATTATTGAAAATTGTCGAAGACAATGTGGCGCGATTGAATCAATTAATCGAAGATATTTTGAAGTTGTCGCGTAAAGCGCAGATGAATTTGACGCCGATGCTATTGATGGATGAGTTAAGAAGTATTGTGCAAGAATTTGTCGAAACGCGCGGTATTTCGGAGCAGCTGATTCATTTAAGTGATTCTGGACGTTTTCATATTGTTTTTGATCCAGGTCATTTGCATGAAGTGATTACGAATTTACTGTCGAATGCAGTGCGGTATGCCAGCGGAAAGCCAGGATGTATACGTCTAATTATTAAGATATCCTCTGGCAACCGGCGTGAGTTACATATACAAGATGATGGTCCAGGCATGTCTTCTATCGTGCGCGCACATTTATTTGAACCTTTTTATACGACTTCAAGTAAGGGGACGGGTTTGGGCCTATATATGGCACGAGAACTTTGCTTGAATAATCATGCTGTACTCGATTATGAATATAGAAATGACGACACGTCTACCTATGGGATAGAACCGGGTGGACGCTTTGTGATTAATTTTTCTTCGAATGAAAAATCATGAATCCAGCTGAATTGAGTAGTGTGAATGCGACCCGCATTTTAGTCATTGATGATGAAGCGCATTTGCGTGAGTTATTAGAAATTACTTTGATCAAAATGGGTTTAGAAGTTGATACTGCCGAGTCGCTGGAGGTAGCTCGTCGTCTTTTGGGGAGACATCATTATTCTTTGGTGCTCACCGATATGCGTTTGCCAGATGGATCAGGTTTGGAGATGGTTGAAGAGGTCACTAGTAATTTTAAAGCCACGCCGATCGCTGTCATCACTGCTTTTGGAAGTGCGGATAATGCCGTGATTGCTTTGAAAGCTGGGGCTTTTGATTATGTTTCTAAACCTGTGGCTCTAGATCAGCTTCGAAAATTAGTTCGATCTGCTTTGCAAATGCAGAACGTTAAGCCGACAGAACAGCTTGCGATTGTTCCTGCTAAACCTTCCAGTCCTTCATTTTTGATTGGACAATCTTCCGAGATTCAGCATGTCCGATCACAAATTAGTCGTCTTGCGCGCAGTATGGCGCCAGTGATTATTACGGGCGAGTCTGGTAGCGGAAAAGAACTAGCGGCACGAGAAATTCATCGAAGTAGCGCGCGGGCAGATAAACCCTTTATTGCCGTCAATTGTGGT
>JAYVHZ010000201.1:0-14297 GCA_043770645.1 Undibacterium sp.
GACGCGATGATAAATCTGGTCGCTGCAGACAAGGGTTTCGATTCCAGCTTGATCCATGCTTATTGATGCTAGGGGCTCAGTGCGCATTGCATTGAGTAAAATTTGCAGAAGTCTGTCGACTTCTTCAACGGTGTCAGCGCCAATCACCACACCATGATTTTGTAAAAAAACGACCTGCGTGTTCGCCTGTTGTTGGAGGGCTGCCATCACTGCCTGGGCTAAAGGTGCTCCAGGTTTTCGATAAGGGGTCAACCCGTATGAAATTTTCCCAGCGAGTTTAGTAGTGAGTTTCGTAGCGAGCTGTTTTGAGACATCTGCTTTGACCAAGTGCGCTAAAATCTCGATCGCGTGTAGATGCACGACGACTGTCTGAGGCATTAAGGCATGTAACAAGGTTTCTATTGATGGCCTTAATGCCGAGTCACTTGCCGGTCTTGGTGTCACGGCCATGTCGCCATTGGCAATCGCCGCTTTGAGATGAGGCAGATCGACAGCGACGAAAATATCTTTTTCATGAGCCTGCGCTAGCCAAGTTCCCGATGCTTTTACCCACAGGGAGTTGCCAGCTTTCCACGACACATTGCCACCCGCACCTTGTACCAATAATGGATCGGTGCCGAGTTTAGCGCAATAGGCAATCACTTGATCGCGTGGATCTTGATGCTGAGTGCTCAATTGTCTTTCTCCAGTTTTGCCAGTAGTTTTCGCAATTCTTTAAATTCGTAAAAAATCGCATCCGGTAAATTGTCACCGCTACCTTGTACTACACCATCATGTAATTTTTGCAGAGTGACCGCATTGATTTTTTCTCGTGCACCATGGATATCATTGATGGGATTATCACCTATCATCCAAATGCAATTGCCTTTAGGACGCATCTTTTCTAGGGCGATTTGAAATGGCGCCTCATGTGGTTTGTCATATCCTGCTTCTTCGCTGGTGACGATGTAGTCGAAATAGCGGTCCAAGCCGAAATAGACGACTTTCCTGAATTGAATTTGTGCGGTCAAATCTGTGACGATGGCTGTCGGAATGCCCAAAAGCCGGATGTCATCCAACAATTCTTTCACATCGTCAAATAACACCGAATGACTCAAAAATGTGCGCCAATAAGTTTGTTCAAAGTCGAGTGCCAACAAGACTTGAGATCCTAGCCCAATGATTTCCAACATGCGCTGCAAATACAATAGGCGATTATGCGATGCAGCAGTATGTTTCAAGCGGCTCTTGACTTGCTTGCGCGCTTCTGCAAAAGCTTGATCGAACTCTTCTGGCGGAATTCCCAAGGTATTCGAGACTTTATCTCTGACCGCCTGCATGGCGACGGCATGGGCCGGATCGTAGTGATAGAGCGTGTTGTCAGTGTCGAATAAAATTGCGTCGGGAAGCCGCGCAAACCGCTCTGGATTGTAGAGTTTTACCATTTTAATCGCTTATTCAGTGCTTGATCGATGTGCGCCAATGCGATCAATTGCATTAGCCCAAGTGCGCCATCTTTCCATACAGGTTGTAAAGTTAAAAATTCGAGCATACGTGGAAACAGAATTGTCGCCGCCATCGCCATGTCCTCTGCCGTGCTTTCACCTTCGATAGTCATGGCAATCTCATTCGCCTCATGGTCTTGTCTCATGTCGACGTGCAAACCGCAGATACCCACTAATACCCGCAGGAGGGAGAGTTCGTTCAGTCCATTTTTTGAGCGTACCAAGAGTTTTACTCTTGGTTTTTCGCCGCCAAGACCACCATCAAGACTGCGCGAATGAATCGGCAAGAGAGACATGACCAAACTCGCATGGTGTGCTTGCGGTCGAATAAATCGAGTGGAATCGGACTCACGGTTGTCAATCGAAGACAATACGCGTTCGACGCTGTGACCACGTTCTAATACATCTCTTTGTAGCTTGTAATAGCGCCGCAAATTTTCGTCGATATCGAGATAAATACTCAGATCATAGCAATCGCGCAAAACAGGCAAATAGAGCGCATGTAGTCCACTAGCGATAATAAAGTCATTGCTTTGAACGTGGTGCGGGTGGCTCATTTTTCCTGTGGTGTGGTTGTAGTGTCTGGATAAAATGGATTTGCCGTCACTTAAGGCGATGAGATCATTCGCGTAGGATTCCAGATCATTCGCCATAGGATTGAGATGCGTCATGACCTGCCACATGGGCTTATGTCTATCCCATAAGTGATAATCATCGCCAGATAGATGGGCGACAGAATGCGTCCCCAATAATCCTTGTAAGGAAGCTGCCAAAGTGTCTTTGCCCGCACCAGAATCACCAGCGATGCCGATCACAATAGGTTTTCGACTAAATCTAAAGTAGTCATTTGAGCTGACGGTTTCGCGCCAGATTCGCAGCGCGAGAACGATGCCAATCGCCATCATAATCGTGTGCAGCATCGCCATTTTGGGTGCATCAAGCAAACCGACTTGATGTAACCATGGCGCCATAGTCGTGGACTGTAAATTACTTAAAACGAAAAAAACACCAAAAAGCGCACATAAGCTCACTGCTATTTTCCCACTGATTGATTGATAGAAAATCAGTACTGGAACAATCCAGATGAACCAGCCAGGTGAGGCAGGGGTTAAGAGCACGACGAGTAAGAAGCCCAAGCCCATCAGGGCATTAAACAAGTCAAAATTAATGCGACGTACGCGCCAGAAGAAATACAACATCACCAAATAAGCGAGCGGCAAGATATACACCACGGTCGTGCTATCAAAACGCAATGCCAGACGATAGGCCTTATCCATTTCAGGGTTGCTGAGTAGCATTTGCAGACCGGCATGGGAAAAGATAAAGGGCAATCCAACCAGTGCGACAACTAGCAATCCGCCTTTAAGGAAATCGAACAAGCTAGTTCTCAGTGCGCGGTTCCGCACCAGATAAATCAGGAAGAATGGCAGCGCCAGTAGCATACTGAGTTTGGCGGAAATCGCCGCAGCGCAAAACATCCCAGCTGCAAACAACTTTAATTTCTTTGTGCAATACAAAGCGAGCATCAGTAGGAGTACTGGAATTAGGTCGTTTAGCCCTAAACAATAGCTGGCCAATAAGACGATAGGCGACAACCAATATGTTGCCAATAGCTGGCTGTCCCGATTCGCTAACATCTTGCGTAAAACCAATAGCAAAGCAAAGTCGGCAACTAATAATGTTGATCCGTAAGCAAAGACCACAGGGATGCCAATCAGTTTGCAGAATAAAGTTAATGGTAATAAAGCGAACCACATGACATAGCCATAAGGGAAGGCATGTAATTGCCCACCTTGACTTAGGTAAGTGTTCCAAGGATCGAGGCTAAATTGTGTGGTACTCAATTCCAAGAACGGCGCATACCACTCCATGCTGGCTTTGGGTTGTATCCAAATTAAGGCCAGAACACGAATCAATAGGCCGAAAAGGAATAAGGGGTGCGTAAGTAGTTTCTTCATAGTCCCGTTATTGTTTGCCATAGATCGGGACGTTTAGTGCACACAGCTTGTGCCCTGATATGTCTTTCATTCAGTACGGCTGCAAGTGCAGGAATCTCTGTTTCAGCATCACGGCCCTGTAGTTCAGGCGACACCAAACAAAGTTTGAAACCTGCAGACTGTAGTCGTTCTGCGTCGTTTTCTGTCAGGGAGAAGTGGGTGAAACAATCGACCCAGACCCAATCAACTTTGCCAGCCAGCGTGAGAGCAGTATCGATCGATTCAAATTCAGACACGCGCACTGCGCAGCGACGCTCTCCAGCTTTTGACCATTTCACCAAAAATGGGAATGATTGGTCCAGGAAGAAAAAATCATCGATCTGATGTTGTGCCATGAGTGCGATCAATCGCGCCTCAAGCCCCTCCTCTTTGACATTTAAGATCAGGGTGCCATGTTGATATGCGGCGATCCAGGCCTCAAAATTTTCGCCTTCAGCAAATGGATCATGGTGGATTACTAGCTGACCATTATTGCTACGAATGTCGACCTCGACCCCGTAGCACCGAGGGCTGTCGATTAAATCTTTGAGTGTATTTTTTCTGTGGGCAATGATGTTCATAAGATGGTGTTTAGGTTTGTCAGCGAATGTTAGGGCGATCAATTAAGCCGACTTATTAAGGCCTTTGCGTAGCTTTAGACTAAATTCTATGGTGCGTTGAATGAATTTACGTTTTGCACGCCAATTGACATTCCAATGCGAAACGCCATGTGCGCGCTCACCAAATTCCACGGGGAAACGGTAGACTGGCAGTTGTTGCCTTCGGGCCTGATAATAGGCATAGAGATCTAGTGAAAAATCATGTGGCGCGTCGCGCCAAGTCAGAAAGAATTCTCGACTAAACATGGTCGGCTGGGCATTAATATCCCACAAGGGTTTGCCGAGCAACAGGGTTTCAAACAGACTCATGCCGACCGTGAAGGCGACGTCGCCAAGTGGTCTGCCGTAGCGTCGACCTTTGACGAAAATAAGATTGCCATGTTTTTCAAAAAAAACTAAACCCGTTAGAACATCTTGAGGATCGGTTTGCATATCGGCATGGGTCCACGCCAGGATGTCGCCAGTGGCAGCATGTAATCCGCTTAAGATACCGAATCCATAGCCTTGATTTTGCTCCACTCGGACGCTGCGGCAACCGGGATAGGCAGGTAATAGCTCGCTTAAGACGGCAGCACTATTGTCGGTCGAACCATTGTCGACGAGAATGACTTCGACCTGATTCTGTACAGTGACAGCGGCGCATCGTTGTAGTAGCAAAGGAAGATTTTTCGCTTCGTTATAGCATGGGATGACAAGAGATAATTTCACTGATACTCCGACTGGTTCGCTGTTCTAAATACAAAAAATTTCATACCTAAAAAATTCAAAGTTGCCGATGTCGCGGTCGCGATAATAAAGGCGACTTGCATCTGTTGATTGGCGACCGGCATATTTACCAATAAACTTAATGCCAAGCTGTTGACGGCGACGTTGACTGCTAAGGTCGAGACATAGAGCAACACAAAACGCCCAGGCGTCCCACGCGACGGCGCTTGTTGTGAAAAAGTCCAAAGGCGATTGATGGCATAGGCGAACAAGGTTCCTGTCAAAAATCCTAGGCTCTTCGCTGTCGCTAAACTTACCAATTCGAAATGGCAAAGTAGTTTGTAAATGCAAAAATCCACCAATGCAGTTAACGATCCGGCGATCAGGAAAATCGCCAATTGTTTTCGCATCATGTGCGGGCACCAGGCAATTCAGGTTGCCATGCTTGATATCGCGATTCCAACTCAGCAAGCCCGCCTGCTCCCATCCGTTGATCCAATTGCAGCGAGTAAGGATGTCCATGCCATTTATGAAAACACGATTGCCAGTATTCGAAAGTACGTAAATCGTTTGGCGTACCCCAAGATAAGTAGCTATCGACCTCAAACATGTGGCAACGTAAGTTCATTTGCAGGGCATCATTGATGCATGAGTCTAAGTAAAACTCACCATTGATACGCCCATTTCTATCAATCAAGCTTTTTACAACGCGACGAAAATCTTCTGCCTTGCGGAAAGTAAACGTTCCCAGAACGATAGGATCACTTTCAGGCGAAGCCAAAGGTGTTTTTACGGAAATACTGCGAATCTCTCCGTGAACCTCCTCAATCCAGCCAAACATCTGTGGCTTTCGTACCGCATTGGCGTTACCGCGCACAGCCCAAACGATGATATCAATTTGATCGTTATCGATTAGTTGTTGCAGAGCGTCTTCTTGGTACAGGGCACCGCTATCGCAAGCACCAAACGTCACCGGTCCCGATACGGTTCCGAGCGCTCGTTCTAAGGCATCCAGGCCTAACAAAGCGGAGCAGGCTTGTCCTTCAGTAACATGATCGATGGTCTCGATGACCGCCCCAGGATACGCATCCTGCAGAGTTTGTGTAATGGCTTGATAGCCGGGCATGTCGTTGCGTAACACAAACGCATGTTGCTGAGACAGCGGCAAATCATCGCTGGCTTGTATCACCATGGGTTTTCCGGAAACCTGAATTAAAGGCTTGGTTTGTGTATAGCCTTCGTTGACGAATCGTTGTCCTAAGCCAGCCATAGGAACTACTAAAGCACCTCGAGCGGGTCGTACATGACGATCATGGTTTAACAGTTGACGAAAAGCTTTTGACCATCCCAGATATTCTGTAACGTCCTGTGGCGTACCCCACTGCATAAAATGTTGTAAGGGATAAACCGCGATAGGAAGTTGTGCCGCCAGCATAGTTTTATAGGCCAAACTCACATAATATTCACCAGCGATATTGAGATCTTGATCCATGGTGTCGCGCAGGGCTTGCTCCATCAATGTGCCACTTGCGAAATAATACGTACCGCTGGAAGCGTATTCCTCCATACGGTTGTCGGTATAGGGCTGCTTCTCCTGAATATCCAGCACCCAGCCGTTTTGCTCGCGCATATAAGCGTAATTGGTACTGCCCAAGGTGTGTGGATGAAAACCTTTGTAAGCAGGGATTGCACCAGCACATTGACTATTATTCACAAAGGCTTTGAAATGGAGCCAGTTCCAATAGCAAGTAAAGTCGCAGTAATTGATTATCACTGGTCGATCTGGATCGATCAGGTGTTCAATCTGTCGTACGGCATGAATCGGACCTAACTTATGGGCAGGAATTCCTACAATTCTTCCGCTAGGGCAATAGCGTTTGAGCGTCTCTTCCATTTTGTAGTCAGGATTTTCTAAATGGTCCTGATTGCAGATAAAGATAAAATCCTTTTCGCCTGGAAACATGTCGATTACATGCGCGATAATCGGCTTGCCGTCGATTTCAATTAATGGTTTCGGAAGTGTGTAACCAGCACGACGAAAACGTTCGCCGAAGCCAGACATAGGAATAACAATTTGCACAAATTGACCGTAAAATGAATGGGTTTTGGGAATGGTGAAGCGAAATCGTTTTGCTTGCAAGTAATCAAGTAAGCTTCGAAAAAATCACGCGAAGTATCGCTTATTCATAGAATTATCACAAGTGAACGCATCTCCTGATTTAGATGTTAACAGGTCCTACGTGAAGAATATCTTCTTGTTTTTACGAAGTGGTTTTGGATTTGCAGTCGATCTACAAATCCGGTGAGTCAATTTTGGCCAATAAAAAGCCTTCACCGGTGGTTTTTTTGACTGCTTTTTCTAGAAACTAATGCTAGGCTCTGCGTCTCAAAAACTTTTTAATGCGTAATTTTATGAATTTCCTTTCCATTCATTATCTACAAAAAGAATCCAAGATCATCAGTTTTGTTCTTATTTTTTGCCTGATTTTTAATTTCAGCGTCGTTGTCGACGTCGCAGCGCAAGGGAAATCAGTATCGAGTGAATATGGACGGCGCCTCGAAACCGAAATGCGTTTAACACCGGAGGATATTGAAAGGTTCGCAAAATTTCAACCGCCAGAAGAAAATCTGAAAGCCTTGAGCCCTAATCAAGCGCTGATGGCTAGTACTGAAAATTGGGTCGGAGAGGCAATTAATGCAGGTAAGGACAGTGGTCCCTATACCTTAGTCGTGACTCTGGTTGGTAAAGCAAAGGCGAATGGTGATGTCAGCACACTGTGGAATTCTGGCTGGGATTTTGGTGATGGGGCAGCGCGTACCGTATCTTTTCCAGGCTTATCTAAATTAAATGTGAAAGCTGGAGAACGGGTGGAAATTACCAGACCGACGCAACCAACTCGCTTCAAAGATTCGCGGGTGATTCACCCAATGTTAGAGTTGGTGAAAGCGGAAAATTTCGAATTCGAATCCATGACCGTGCAAGTCTGGTCAGGTGTTGGCGAAAACTCTTGGAAGGACATCTTGCTGGCATTTCGCTGGTTGTTAGGTGGCTTGGTCTTTTTGCTTCTTCGATGGTGGTGGGTCAAGCGTTAACTGCGGCCCTCATACTCAGTTTTGCCAAGGTGCAGGGTTTAAGCTTTGTTTCAGTTCGCTTAAAAACTGCATCGTTCTGGCCGAGCGTTGCGCTTCTTTAGAGCCCAATAAGGCAACGACATCAGCGTTTGGCAACTTATATTGTGGCAAAATTTTGACCAGGCTACCCATATTGATTTCTGTTGCCACGTCCCATTCTGATCGCAGCATAATTCCATAACCATCGAGCGCCCATTGCTTAACCACGCGGCCATCATTACTGGCGAGTTGTGGGCTGATACGTAATGTTTCTTCTTTTTGTTTGCCGCTAAGTCGCAGACGCCAAAGTGTCACATCTTCTGCATTCTCTCGTAAAGCCAGGCAATGGTGTTGTCGTAGATCTTGTAAGGTTTTTGGCCTGCCGAATTTTTCTAAATAGCTGGGCGCTGCACATAAAAACCGCTGGTTCTTCGCTAATACGGATTTGATCATGGTGGAATCATGCAGTTCACCGATGTGGATGATGAGATCCCTGGCTTGCGATGATTGATGTTTGGGGTTGTCCGATAGTTCTAATTCCACCGACAAGTTGCGATGTTGTGCTTGAAATTGTGCCGCCAATGGTGCGATGTACTGATTGCCAAAACCAAATGGCGCTAATATTTTCAAGCGTCCGACTAAACTATGTTTATGTTGGCTCAAAGCCTGATGTAGATCTTCCATTTCCGCCAGAATCAAGATTGCCCGTTCTGCTAGTAATTGGCCTTCATCTGTCAGGCTGGTGTGCTTACCTTGGCGATGCAATAATTTAATCTGTAATTTTTCTTCTATCAGTTGCAGTCTTTGCGTTACTGAAGGCGGCGTAACATGCAGCGCACGCGCCGTCGCAGCCAAGGAAGTCTGGCTGGCTAATAGGGCGAAAAAACGCAGATCGTCACTGCTTATCATTAGGCTTGACCTTAATGTTAAATTTGGAAAATGTTAATTTTACTCTTTATATAAAAGGCTTACACTCTGACTTTGTTAATGACGAAAAATAGGACTGTTATGTTGAAGTTATGGCGTTGGGTTTGTTTGTTGGTATTGTTTTCTCAAAGTGGTTTGGCCTTTGCCCAGAATTTACAGAGTCCTGCGCAATTGCAAGAAGATTTGCAATTCATAAAAAAAGCGATAGCAACGACGCACCCGGACTTAGGATTTAGTGCGGATTTGCCGCAATTGAACGCGCGCTTTGCGCGTATAGAACAAGACATAAAGCAGCCTATGACACGGGATCAGGCTTGGCGTAGTTTTTCGCAATTGAACCCTTATTTTTTTGATGCACATGTGACGGTGACTTTTCCTAGTGTCGCCGATGAGGTCGCAGCACACTTGCAACAGGGCGGTGCATTCTTTCCGTTTGAGGTGCAAGTCGAGACAGACGGTAGCGCCCGTATTCGTAGCGATTTAATGGGTGATAAAACATGGGCTGGCGCGCGTATCCTGCAAATCAATTCAGTACCAATGACACAAATCGTCAAGGACATATTAGCGCATGCGAGTGGCGATTCCGCTGGCCTTCAGGCCAATTTAGTCTCGAAACGATTCTGGTTTTATTATTGGAAGATGTTTGGTCCGCACAGCCATTTCAATCTCCGAATCGCGACTGAAAAAGCCGAGCAAGATTTGCGGATACAGGCTATGGCAGTAGAGCCAGCATCCGTAAAAAACAATCAGGACTTTAAGCAGCAATTTCAGTTCGAGATAGTAGAAAATCATACTGCCTTGTTGACCGTGAATACTTTCTATTCGAAAGAGCACAAAGCTTATCTGGCATTCATGCAAGACGCGTTTAGCAAAATGCGTGAGGCGGGTATCAAAACCTTGTTGATCGACATACGTCAAAATACGGGAGGTGATGATGTGATGTGGAAGGAAGGTTTGTTGCGCTACTTTGCCAAACAAACTTATCGTAACGGTTCTTCGTATACCAAAAAAGTCTTGGCTGGACGTGCCAGCGGTACAGAAAAAGTGGGCGATATCGTTCACGGCCAGGTTGATACCTGGATGCAGCCCGAACTGGATCACCCCGAGCATTTCAACGGTAAAGTTTATGTACTAGTGGGGCGTTTAACCTATTCCTCAGCGGTATTGTTCAGCAATGTTGTGCAAGATTTTGGATTTGCCGGCTTGGTTGGTGAAGCTGGTTATGCGCGTACGCGACAAAGCGGCGGTACCAATCTCGAACACATTTTGCCTAACAGTCGGCTAGAAATCACATTGCCTCGATTTATTTTGGATAGACCCTCTGGCAAAAGAGATCCGGCCTTAATTCATCCTGATATCGTGCTTCCTGATAACCCGCTCGATGCTAGAGAGATGATCAAGCTTCTGATGCAGAAGTTGAGTGCTGAAAAAAATTAAGGCTTTACGAAGTTTGAATAAGCTTGCTACAATAAAAAAACGAATCGCCTCGTCGGTTCGTTTTTTATCTCTGATAATAATAAGAATAAACAACAATAAAAAGGAGCTCATCATGAATTCAATCAACCTGCACCCTCAACACGCTTTTATTTTTAGCGGGTTGCGTCAGGCTTAATCGTATTTCTCATATTTACTTGAACCTATTTATCGGATTCAATTCATACTCTGATGTACAGCCGTAGTTGATAACTACGACAGCCTGGCGACGACCTGCATTTTTCACAGGTTGAAACTCAATGGGCAATTCCTCATTACAAATCATCGCAGATAATGTTTCTGTGATCGCCTCAACAAAAACATGGATTGAAGGAGGCGCAATCCAGCAATTACAAACTACTGCAAAACTACCCGGCATGCGTCGGGTCGCTGGTATGCCTGATTTACATCCGGGGCGCGGCTACCCGGTGGGCGCTGCATTTTTCTCACTCGGACGTTTTTATCCAGCCTTGATAGGTGGCGATATTGGCTGCGGCATGCGGTTCTTAAAAACCCATCTTTCTTGCACAAAATTGTCGCTCGATAAAATGGTCAAACGTTTGGGGAATATTGACGCGCCCTTAAATGATCAAAGTGATTTTTGGCAGGCGCGAGTGAGTGCATATCAGATGCAAGACACGGGTTTTGAACAAAGTTTGGGCAGCATAGGTGGCGGCAATCATTTTGCCGAATTGCAGCAGTTTGATGAAATTTTTGATCAAACTTTATTCGCAAGTCATGCGCTAGATCGCAAACAAGTGATGCTCTTGGTACACAGCGGTTCACGTGGCTTTGGTGGGCAGATATTACGTCAGCATATCGATCAATTTGGACATGATGGTCTGCTTGCAGAGTCAGCTGGGGCTGCCGCCTATTGGACGCAACACGCAAGAGCTTTGCAGTATGCACAGGCAAATCGAAGTCTGATCGCTGAGCGCATTTGTGCCAATTTGTCGACCGCTGCTGAGACGATATCGGATATTCATCATAATTTTTTGAGTGAAGTCAATATCGATGGTGAGCAAGGGTTTTTGCACAGAAAAGGTGCCACACCTGCCGATCCAGGCTTACTGGTCATCCCGGGTTCACGAGGTGATTATTCTTACTTAGTGCAGGCGCTCGACGCAGAATTATCCAGTCTCAGTCTATTTTCGCTCGCGCATGGTGCCGGTAGAAAATGGATGCGGAGTGAATGTGAAGCACGTTTGAGTAAACGCTATACAGCTGCACAGTTGAGCAGAACTGCTTTAGATAGCCGCGTCATCTGTCATGACAAAGCGTTGATTTTTGAAGAAGCCCCGGAAGCATATAAGCCGATTGATAGTGTAATTTTGTCTTTGCAAGAGGCCGGGCTGATTCATTTGGTCGCCAAGCTCAAACCACTGATTAGTTATAAAACCTCGGGAGCTTGCTGCTTATGATATTAGTGCAAATCACAGCAGGGCAGGGACCTGAAGAGTGTTGCCTGGCAGTGTCGAAAACCTGGCAAGCATTGCAGGTTGAGGCCAAGCAACATGGCTGTCGCTTAGACTTGATCGACGCAGTCAACGCGGAGCATCCAATGACCTATAAATCATTATTACTCAGCCTCGAACCTCAACATGCGGATCAAGACTTGGCCTGGATTCAAGACTGGCAAGGTAGTTTGCAGTGGATATGCGAAAGCCCATACCGCTTGCGCCATCCACGTAAAAACTGGTTCATAGGTCTGCGCTTGTTTCAATCTGAAGTCACCGCGATGGATAACAGCATACGCTATGAAGCTTGTCGCGCCAGCGGTCCCGGTGGGCAGCATGTGAATAAGACTGACAGCGCCATTCGCGCAACGCATGTCGCTAGTGGAATCAGTGTTAAAGTGCAGACTGAGCGCAGTCAATACGCGAACAAGAAGCTAGCAAATCTTTTGATCGCGCAAAAATTGGCGGCGTTGGATGAGCAACAAGCACTACAACAACGTGGTCAACGTAGGCTTGCGCATTATGATTTGGAACGAGGCGCAGCACAGATGGTGTTTAAAGGATTGAATTTTAAACGGTGCTGAAGCATTTGAATGAAAGCAAAAAACATAAAATGCAACAACGATTGAAACAAAAAATTCTTGAGGTTTGTGAACGTAAAATCGCACAAAAGGGCTGTGATGTTGGTTTATCTTTTTACGCCTTCTTTGCGAATAGAAATGATGATCCCAAACTCTTGATGGAAGCCGCGACTTGGTGGATCATGACGCATCAATTAGATCATTTTGAAAAAGCCGAAAAGATAAAAAAGATGGTCGAGGCCATATAGCTTTTGTATGGCTTTTATTTATACATGAAGGAGTAATTAGTAAATGAGTTCATTTTCAGAAGACATTAAAAAGTTTAACGGTATCTACAAATTGCCAGTCAGTGCCACGCCAACGCTCGATGTTGGTGTGCCAGCGGCGGAACGCATGCTAGCGTTTAAAGACATTTTGATGGAAGAAGTGCATGAGATGGATGAGATCATTGCTGCGCAAGAAGCGGGTAAAGATCCACTCGAAGTGTTGACCATGTTGGCAGATTTGCTTGGCGATATACAAGTCTACTGCGCTTCAGAGATGGCAAAGTTTGGCTTACCTTTGGATCAGGTTTTGTCCATCATTATGCAATCGAATTTCTCGAAACTTGGGGCAGATGGTATGCCGATTTATGATGAGCGTGGCAAGGTCATGAAAGGACCAAATTACTGGAAGCCTGAGCCGAAATTGCAAGTCATGTTGACCGAACTGGGATTGACCAAATCTTCTAAGGAGTAAATCTATGCACAAGAAAATTCTATTTGGTTTGATGCTGAGCTTGAGCCTTGGTGTTGCGGCCTACGCCACGATTGTCTATGCCGCTTTTCCTTTGGGAAGTCTGGTGCATCCGGAGATGAAAACCAATTTTGAAAATCATCGTCTCGCAATCTATCTTCATATCTTTGCGTCTAGTCTCGCTTTACTAATAGGCCCCTTCCAATTTTCGAAACGCTTGCGGGTGAGTCGACCACAATTGCATCGCTTGTTAGGTAAAATTTATCTGGGCTTGGGCGTGCTATTAGGTGGTTTGGCCGGTTTGTTCATGGCGGCTTTTGCGTATGGCGGTCTAACTTCCAATTTAGGTTTTGGGATTTTGGCAGTGTTGTGGTTGTTCACCGGTGCACGTGCTTATTTGGCGATCCGACAAGGTGATATTGTCAGCCATCAGCAATGGATGATACGCAATTTTTCCCTGACGTTGGCTGCGGTGGCTTTGCGCATTTATTTACCGATGTCGATGGTGCTCGGCCTGCCGTTCGAACTTTGCTATCCCATAATTTCTTGGCTGTGTTGGGTGCCAAATTTGATTATTGCGGAATGGATTTTTAATCGTCCATTGTCGGTGTGAGTTTTTACTTCCATTGAAACAGGGGTTGTGACTATACGTAATCGTCGTCACTCTTGCCTCGCAAGAGTGACTGATAAACTCAGGTACTCAAACCTTTTTCAGGTAACAAGCCTTAAGCATAAAATTACCCGCATCCATCTTGCAGTCAACTTCATGGTCGCCGCCGACTAAGCGTATGCTCTTCACTTTGCTACCTTGCTTTAAGGTGATTGAAGACCCTTTGACTTTCAAATCCTTAATCAACACGACAGCGTCGCCATCGGCTAAGACATTGCCGTTGGAATCTTTGACAATGCGTTCATCGGATTCTTCGGCTGCGGCTTGCATAGGCCATTCATGACCGCAATCTGCGCAGACATAATTGTCGTTGTCGGGATAGATGTTTTCCATGCCACAAACTGGGCAGGCTGGTAACTGAGACATAATTTTTTTCTTACTAGGAGCTTGCGAGGCGCTAGTATAACCGACCAAGGTGGTGGTTTTGTAATCACGATGTTTGATAAAGCGCGATAAAGTAGGTTGTTAGCTATGCTTAAAGCGCTAGGAAATTAAAAAAGTGGTGAACGCCTTTGTCGCGCTCACCACTTTTTTGGGTAAAGGATACTACTCGTTGCA
>JAYVHZ010000202.1:0-53329 GCA_043770645.1 Undibacterium sp.
TTTAGCCACATTAGCTACGGGAAAACAGGGATTAGATCAAGTTAAAATCAGTTTTGCAAAGCCACGAACAATTCGATTATGACGGGACGCCGAATGACAGCAAGTAAGATAGGTAGACCAGTTTGCTGGCGTAAGGCGAACAGTCAGAAAATTTAATTTGATCTGACCCCAGTTATCCGAGCAGAGTGCTAGGAAACTGCATCGTTGAGAAATCCTATTCCATGTGCAGATACCGATACCGCAAGACTAGTTAACTCGATAGCACGCGGCCTGAATGATTTTGGTAGTTGGTTAGGTGGCAAAATTCATGATGCAACAAAGAAATAATAATATCTAATTACTATTTATTTGTGAATTTAATATGGGTCGTAGGAATAATCTCTAAAGTTATTTTTGCGATCCAAATTTCTATAAGGTTCAAGGAATATTGGGGACTTAAACAGATCGTTTTCTAACTTTTGCATAACCTCTATCCTGAATTCCAAATGACCATAAAAATGGAAAAATTAACACGTATATCATTACCGTTCCCCGTAAAAAGTACTAAGGATTTATTAGTCATACTATTTTTTTGCGTGATTTTACAAGCTATATTGCAGACCTACTTGCCAAAAATATTCCCGCCATATTACCAAACAAGAATTACTCAGTATTTTCAATTCATAAGTCTTATTGCTCTTTGTATTTTCGTACTTAACTTGCGAATAGGAACTTTAGTCCAACAATTGGGGGAACTTCCAAACTTCAGAGATGTAGTACAGTCGATCTTTATTGGCTTAGCCTTATTCGCTTTCACACTTGGTGAAAATGCCTTAGAAGTAATTATTTTTTCTCAATTTAACTTGTCTTCTGCCTATAATCTTTGGAATTTCCACCCTGATCGACATAGTGTACTGAGTTTTTTTACGCCAGCAATTCAATTTAATGTACTTTTACTTGTTGTTATAGGACCCATCGCTGAAGAATTCTTCTTCAGAGGTATGTTATTCACATCGATTGCTCATAAAAGATCGTACCTCCTTAGCTCGATCTATGTTTCTTTAGTATTTCTATTGCTTCATTTAATGAGTCAATATTTCATTAGTACATTTATCTTTTCGATGACATTGTGTTTTTTTTATCTTATAACCCGATCTGTGTATTTATGCGCCATAGTGCATGGCACCTATAACTTTATTGCTTTCATCCATCAACATTATTTCGATATTCAATACACAAGACCAATTTCTCATATTTCTAAAATTGATTACTGGTTACCTCAACTAGCAATGTTAGTCGCTTCAAGTCTGGTGCTGGGAATACTCTATGTGAAATGGTATCGTAAATTCAAATTATTAGGTTAATTGACTCACCCATTAATAGCTGAATAACTGGGGTCACCCATTAGCCCCCGGTAGTCAAGTAGTCGAAACAAATACTCGCAAAAAAATGCGATCAATTTTCTGCGCCACCACACGCCTGTTTCAAAATGTCATCGTGCTTTTTGCTTCGCCGTGTGGTTGCGTTTGAATCGCACTAGTCATCCATGTGGTTCTAGCGAAAATGATGTTGCTGTTTTCGCCCAAGTAGCATTGCTACTCCAGAAGCATCTCAGTACCGCTTAGCGTCCAAGTGATGGGCAGATCTGTGGCTACCAATCCAACCCAGTGTGGCTCGCATTGCAGACGACTCATTTTAAACAAACTCATGTGATGGCAAATACTGCGTGTCGAATCAGTTCAGATGGTTTTGTATCCAACCCCAATTGCCAATTGCGTGCGTGGCTTGATTTTACGGGAGGGCTACACGCCCTTTATGACCCTTTGAAACCGACTGGTCTCGTTTTGACATCATGCAGATCGAAAAGCTGAATTTGATTGAGACGATCATAACAATCGCTGGCATTGGAAGGTATTCCAATTTTTAGTCTTTGATCATTGGACATGATTTGCGCATGATTCACCAATACACGCATTTTGCTAATCAAATCTGCCGTATACAAAAGATGTCCCAAGGGCGTCCATTCGATCACTTTTCCGTTGCTTGATTGTTGTTGTAGCGCCTCGGTAACGAAGGGGGGGAATTCCCAACGTTCAGCAATGCGGTGGGATAGCGTAGCAGCGACTTGGGCGAAAGAAAGCCGAAAATTGTTGGAGTATTTAAATTTGGGTTCTTCGCAGACCTGATCGAGGACACGAAAAGCGATGATCATCCCTATGTTTTTCATTAACCCCGTTAGAAAAGCTTGGAATGGACTAACGCCGGCTTCCGTTGCGAGATGATGACTGGCGATTGCGCATTTTTCGGACTGCTCCCAAAGATGTATCGCGGCACGCCGTGTATATGGACCGGAATGGAGGTTAATAATCGGGTTAAATACGACCTTAGAGATGAGCAAGCGCAAACCGTCTTCACCTAGCATCATGATGGCACTTTCTAGACTATTGATTCGATCCGCAGGGTTATATCTTGCACTATTGACGACTTTAATAACCGAGCCAACAAGAGCCGGATCTTTCAAGATTTGCTGCGAAAGTTCGGTGATTGATATCGATTTATTGCGTAAGCTTCGGAGTAATTGCGGGATGACACTTGGCATCCTTGGAACCAACACGGCATCATTCAGATCCGAGGTGAGTAATTCTTTTAAGGCCTTTAAGACTTTTCTCTCAGTCGCTAGATTACTACCCTCACCAGGGTGTCCCATCAGCCAGTCAAAGTAGGCGGCTTCAATGGGAATAGTGGGCGCCCAAATAACCAAGGACGGGTGGACTGGTGTCGCCGTTGTCTCAGTATAAACTTCGGATGCGACAAGTTGAGTAGTGGTATCGACCGGATCTGCTAAAGTGACTTTATCTGAGTTGAGCTCCAGTTCCTTGGCGCTTGGTTCAGCAGGTTTTGCTTCTAGTTTGATTTCTCTGGCCGGTGTCTCGCTACCACCACCTTCACTTGAAAAACCGAACCAGCGAAGGAAAATGCTATTGAATCTGCTCACCATCACTTGCCTTTCATTGCTTGTACTCTAATGCGATTGGACAAACCATCAAGATGTCTGAATGAAGCGGAAGTTGCTGCTTGTATTGTAGCCCGAGTTTAAATTGGCAGTACACCAAAAAATGACGGAGATGCCGCAAGTACGAAGTCCTCCCGAGTATAACTGAAGTATAACTGGGGTCAGATTAAATTAAATGCAGCCAACCTGATAGCTGGGGCAGGTAAAATTTGAGTGCGCGCCAACACTCCACAGCACATAATTCATCGCGGAATAATCGACAAGCGTATCAAATTAGACCACAACCAAATTTCTCCATGCTTGGATAATTTGACATTGAGCTGTGTTAGTCTTTCGTGCAGAAAAATCATAACGTCGAAGGTATAACATGAATTTCACGCCATTCAATCGGAAGAATATCCTAGCAATTACGCTTTCCTTACCAACTAAAAAACTCGCCGTATTCGGGTTTCTATTTTGTACCACATTCACGATAGCGCTCGCTCACAGCGCGCCAGCCACCAATACTAAAGACCTTGCCCGTTGGCAAGCCACTGCCAAACAAGTCACGATTTCTCGCGACCAATGGGGTATTCCGCATGTCGCCGGTAAGAGTGATGCGGATGCAGTGTTTGGTCTTTTGTATGCACAAGCCGAGGACGATTTCAAACGCATCGAACTCAACTACATTAATGCGCTAGGACGGCTGTCTGAAGTCGAGGGCGAGGCTGAAATTTGGCGTGATTTGCGCATGAAGTTGTTTATACAGCCAGCCGAATTGAAGGCGCAATATGCGAAGAGCCCGGCGTGGTTAAAACAATTGATGAACGCTTTTGCCGACGGTCTCAATTATTATTTGCACACCCATCCCGAGGTCAAACCGCGCTTGATCACCCATTTCGAACCATGGATGGCACTGGCATTTAGCGAAGGCAGTATTGGCGGCGATATCGAGACAGTCAATCTCAAGGATTTGAACGCCCTGTATGGCGATAAATTGGAATCCCTCAGTCTGGCGCAGTCGCCAATCTTGCCCGAACCACGTGGCTCCAATGGCTTTGCGATTGCGCCTAAACTCAGCGCCAATGGTCAGGCGATGTTACTCATCAATCCCCACACGTCTTTTTATTTCCGACCTGAAGTCCATGTCCGCAGTGAACAAGGCTTGAATGCCTATGGTGCGGTGACTTGGGGACAGTTTTTTGTATATCAGGGATTTAATCAATACAACGGCTGGATGCATACTTCCAACGCCGCGGACGTGATCGATGAATTTGCGCTCAATATCACCAAAAAAGGGGATAAGGTTTTTTACACCTACGAAGGCCAATTGCGCCCCTTAAAGATGGTCGAACAAACCATCCCTTATCGTTCATCGACGGGTATGGTCTCGCGTAAAGTGAAAACCTATTTTAGTCATCATGGCCCCGTGGTACGCGAAGCCAATGGTAAATGGATCGCGGTGCAATTGATGAATGAACCGATGAAGGCGTTGATGCAATCCTACCTGCGCACCAAGACGCGGGATTACGCGGGCTTCGCTAAAGTCATGGATCTGCGCGCTAACTCGTCGAATAACACCGTGTATGCCGACAAGGATGGCAACATCGCCTATTTCCATGGCGACTTCGTGCCACGGCGCAATCCTCAACTCGATTGGACCCAACCGGTCGATGGCAGCAAGCGTAACGCCGATTGGCAAGGATTGCACGAGGTCAAAGACATTATTCACCTACTCAATCCAAAAAGCGGTTGGATACAAAACACTAATAATTGGCCATTCTCTGCGGCCGGTGTAGGCGCTGATGGCAGCAGCCCAAGTCAAAAAGATTACCCGCGCTATATGTGGACCAATGGTGAGAACGCGCGCGGTCAGCATGCCGTCAAAGTATTACAAAATGCAAATCAACTGAATTTAGATAGTCTCATCAAGTTAGCCTATGACAGTGAATTAACCGCTTTCGAAACCCTCTTACCACCTTTATTCAAAGCCTACGACGCCACGCCTGAGCCTGCCTTGGCCGAACAAATCAAGAGTCTGCGAAACTGGGATTTACGCGCCACGATCAATTCGACCGCGACCTCATTAGCCATCTATTGGGCGCAGGATTTAGTCGCCCAACATAGCAAAGAAGCAGGTCATAAGCGCATTCCGGTAGTCGACTATCTACCAAGTTTGCCAGCCCCCGCCTTACTTGCGGCCTTGCAGCGCGCCAGCAATCGCCTGCAAAACGACTTTGGCAATTGGCAAACCGCTTGGGGTGACATTAACCGTTTTCAACGCTTGAGCGGCGATATTCATGCCAACTACGACGACAGCAAGCCGAGCTGGCCAGTCGCCTTCGCCTCCGGCAATTGGGGCGCTTTAGCCTCCTTCGGAATGACGGCAAAACAGACCACAAAGCGTATCTACGGTGACCGTGGTAATAGTTTTGTGGCGGTAGTCTCCTTCGGTCCACGCCTACAGGCGAAGAGTATTTTGGCAGGCGGCAATAGCGGTGATCCAAATTCGTCGCATTTCAATGATCAGAGTGAGATGTATAGCAAGGGAGAGTTTAAAGACGTCCTGTTTTATCCAGAAGACATAGCGAAAAACACCAAGCGCAAATATCATCCGGGGCAATAACAATTACGTAAAGTGAAGCGCGACAGCACCTCTACACAGCACAGCCTATTTTGCTTGTGCTGTGTAGATCGTATTGGATAGAAATTTAGTATTTTTGGTCGTGCAATACCTTTAATTCAAAAACTGATTTCGGTATTTGGAAGTTTGAGTTTGCGCTATCACAAAGAAATTTGCTTTGCCTAATTCGTAGCCTCTAGATCAGGCTATGATCGTTGAAAAATTTTCAAGCAAAGGAATTTTCATGCATAGCAAAGACAATGGAGATTGGCTCTCCGCACAACAAGCAGTGCGCCCCGATGGGACCGAAGTCACAAATTTACCACTAATCAATAAGAAACTGCCGCCCTTGAGTCAGTCGCCATCCTCAGGTGAACTTGAGCCTGATCAACACGCTTCTATCACGGAAGTTAAAGAGTAAGGCTCTGCCGCTATCTTCGGCACGTCATCTACAAAAAAGTCCAGTTAAATTGGCTGGATTAAAACAGCCCTATGTTACCGCTTTCGTCTACCTTGGCGTTGCAGCTAGGGCTCGCCATTGTATCAATGCGCAATCAACCTAGGTGCTTGAGTTTATCTCGCCGCATCACTGTCAACACATCACCACCGATTTGAGACATCGACACCTGATTAAAATCGCTCGGTATGTGCTTTGCGCTTACTATGCTGTAATCAGCGGTTCTGACAAAGATACATAGTGGAGATGTAATGAGCGAAAACCACAAGAGCTTCACAGAGATTACTACGCGCGAAACGGGTCTGCAGCGGCATTTGAGTCGTCGTCAGATGACCATGATCGCCTTGGGTGGTGCGATCGGCACAGGCTTGTTTTTGGGCAGTGGGTTTGCGATCAGTTTTGCCGGGCCTAGTGTACTAATCAGTTATGCGATTGGCGCGGTGATTGCCTTGCTTTTGATTGCCAGTTTGGCAGAGATGACGGTGGCACATCCTGGTGGCGGGTCGTTTGGCGCACTTGCCGAACACTATGTCCATCCACTCGCCGGATTTTTGATCCGCTATGCGTATTGGGCGGCGAATGTACTCGTGATTGGTACCGAAGTCACAGCCATTGCGCTATACATGCAGTATTGGTTTCCTGATTCGCCGGGATGGTTTTGGATAGCTGGATTTTCGGCTTGTTTGGTCGTTGCTAACGCGATGAGTGTCAAAGTGTTTGGCACGATCGAGTATTGGTTCTCAAGTGTCAAAGTGATCGCCATTATGGCTTTTATTTTGCTCGGCTCGTATCTCCTAGTCAGTGCACCGCCGACTCGTGACATTGGTTTTCATCATTATGTCAGCCACGGTGGTTTCTTCCCTAAAGGTGGCTGGGGAATGTGGCTGGCGGTGATTGTGGCTTTGTTCAGTTATTTGAGTATAGAAATGATTGCCGTGGCCGCTGGCGAAGCTGAAAATCCAGAACAGGCAATTACGGGTGCGTTTCGCTCTGCCCTGTTGCGTTTGGTGATTTTTTATATGCTGACTCTGGCTTTGGTGTTAGCGATTGTGCCGTGGACGCAGGCAGGTCAAGATAAAAGTCCATTCGTCACAACCATGGAAGCCTTGCAGATACCCGGCGCGGCGGGGTTGATTAATTTTGTGATTTTGATTGCTGCC
This sequence comes from Undibacterium sp., assembly GCA_043770645.1. Classification (GTDB taxonomy): domain Bacteria; phylum Pseudomonadota; class Gammaproteobacteria; order Burkholderiales; family Burkholderiaceae_D; genus Undibacterium. The sequence goes on from JAYVHZ010000202.1 coordinate 7,212, forward strand.
CTGTCGGCGATGAATAGCCAGCTCTATGCGGCGACTAGAATGATGTTTAGTTTGGCGCGTGGTGGATTTGCACCGGCCGGATTAGGGCATTTAAATCGCCAAGGATCACCGATGCGGGCACTCATTTTGTCTTGTGCGGGGATTGCCATCGCTACCCTACTGAGTGTGATTTATCCAAGTAATGCGTTTATGTTGATGATGGCGATCTCGATGTTTGGCGGGATGTTTACTTGGTTGATGATCTTTGTCACGCATTATTTCTTCCGCCGTTCTTGGGATCGTGCGGGTAAGGATCGATTGGCGTTTCGGATGTGGGGTTTTCCTTGGCTGACCTTGCTGGGGGCGGGTTTGATGTTGGCTTTGATGGTCACCACGGCATTCACGCAGGAGTTCGCAATGACTTTGGCAACTGGGATTCCGTTTTTGATTGTCCTATGTATCTTCTATTTTGTCAGATATCGAAAATGAGCTTGGTATACGATCAAAATTGATTCAATCACGGACGAGATTGGTGACTATGCGACGTTTTCTCAAACAAATTTCCTTTACCTTATTGCTGTCATGTTCTGTAACTACGACTGCAACCGCGGCGGTCGATGCCGGTAAAACCTCGGCCACCACGATCACTGTGTATCTTCAAGAAACTTTAGATACCAACGGTAATTTGCAGCCAACCTCAAAAGGTCTATTGAAGTTCTTTCAATTTTTGGAACGTGAAACGGGTTTGCATTTGCAACCAGTTTCAGTACCTTGGAATCGCGCCAAATTGATGACTTTAGAGGGCAAAGGAATTATATGGGGTTTTTCCAAATCACCAGAACGCCTGCTGTCGTATCGCTATTCGCAGACTGTTTTTAGCTCAAGAATTTGGGCAATTGCTTATGGCGAACCGCATTTACATTTGCGTTCTATTAGTGATTTACAAGGTAAAGTTGTTAGTGTCGAGCGCGGGGTCAGCCATGGTATGGAATTCGAACTAGCCAAAAATAAGGTCTTTAGAATCGATGAAGATTCGGCACAAGCCTCTGCCAGATTTAAAAAACTCATCGCCAAACGCTCGGATGTATTGCTTTGGGGATTGGCGCAATTTGATCGTCCTGACCTGTTCTTAACATATCTGCACAAGACTTATATCCCAGAATTAGCCGATCCAGAATTGCTGGGTAAGACGTTTTACGTTTCAGATAAGCCATTGTTTTATGACTCAATACATTTTGCCAGTGGCAAAACGCACTTTGAAATTGAGATGCAGAAAATTGATGCAGCGATTAAACGTGGATTTAAAACTGGTGAGTTGACGCGATTGGTAGCGACCTTAGATTGAAAATAATGCAGCGCTCTGGTTCTCTTGCCCCTACTTTCAGCAAACAAGCGCGTGGCGTGCTTACATCGTAAAAGGACAAGAGAGATCATTCTCAGAAGACTGTTACTAACGTTAGGTTAGGGTCTGTTAACATTTAAATCGGGAGATGCGTTCAAGCCAAAAGGTGCGATGGCAAGGCGTAGTTCGCCGCCGAGGCTGATGCCTCGGCAAGAGCTACAACGCTGTCCATCGCGCGTTTTGGCTTGAACCCTTCGGGAATGGGTAAAACGGGCGCATGGCGTTGTTGCAAGTCGCTTACAGTGCTCGCACTGCGGCGCGCCTTGACGCCTAGCCCTGCGCCCGTTTTTCCGCATTCGCACTCCCGATTTAAATGTTAACAGACCCTAGTCAAGCAGGCAATTTCACCGCCATCACATCCTCTACCTGAGGCGCTTTAACCGACTTACCCAGTTCCTGGTTAAGTTGACCATTCTAGAAATGGTGAAACCGGATGCCCAGTGACATGAAAGCAATGGTGTACCGAACTATCCTTGTGTCCATTATCAAGAGCGACTTGGCGAGCGGCTATTGTGGATAAGCGCATTGCAGTTTTCACTTAGCCTCACTATTTCCGCATTTCAAGCCGCGCTCTCCGCAGCTCATCGCTTTGTCATAGTGAACGGCGTGTGGCTTCGATACAGTGCTGTTCTTGTAGTCTTCAGTGCTGATTTTTCAGCGCACGATTAATCTCCTTTTTGAAAGAAAACCCATGCGTACTATTTTTGCCCTTTGCTCTATTCTCGCCTTCTCAGGTTGTGCCATTATCATCGCGCCAGATGGCAATGACGCGCGCTTTGAATCCGCTTGGAGTAGCAACGCCGTTAAGGGAAATGGCGATTTGCAATTAGATAAGCGTCAAGTTAATGGCGTGACTGCTTTAAACGTCAGCGGTCCTATGCAAGTGGAAGTCCGCGTCGGTAGCGCGGCAGGCTTGGAAATCAGCGGCGATAGCAATTTGCTCAAATTGGTGCAAACGCAAGTGAATGGCGACACGCAAAAAATCTGGATCGATGAAAAATTTAATAGCGATAACCCAATTCGTGTTGTGTACACAGTGCCAGCCTTGACGGAAGTCACATCGAATGGTTCAGGACGCATGATGGTCAGTGGTTTGAATGGCGGTAGTTTTGCCGTAAAAAATTATGGCTCACGCAGCATCAACTTAGATGGTCGTGTTACGCGACTTGATATTACCAATAGCGGTTCAGGCAGTATTAATGCCTTGGCTTTGATGAGTAGCGATGCCAAAGTGCATGTGCAAGGCTCTGGTTCTTTAAGCCTTGGTGCGGTCAATGGCAATGAGTTACAAGTTTCCGTGAATGGTTCAGGCTCGGTTAATGCCAGCGGTAATGTACGTAATCTGGTTGCGAACACCCATGGCTCAGGTTCAGCACAATTGTCTTCAGTCAAAAGCGTGAGTGCGGATTTGGCTAGCTACGGCTCTGGTTCTGTGTATGCCGCTGTGTCGCAAAATGTGAATGCGCAGAGCAATGGTTCAGGCAGCGTCACTGTGTATGGCAATCCCGCGCAACGTAATGTGAATGGCCGTCGCGTGAATTTTATGAATTAATGTCCTCTTAAGTTTGAGGAAAAGTTCGAGGAAAATAGCGATAGCTTGTTCTATCGCTATTTTTTTGTCCGCATCCATGTGTCCTTATCAACGCTGTTACAAGTTCTTACTAGCTTAATCTCAATGTTACTAAATACCCCGTGCATTTTACGCTTGTAAGATTTATTCTGAACCCTTCGCATTTTGTCATAGCTGGTCTCCGCTCAAAATTGAAAGTGTTCTATGTTAACTCTGCCGCGTTCATCCTCCCTTATGTCTGGCTTGCTAGCGCTCACCGTGCTATGCATCTTGCCCGCCTGTAGTCATCAGCCCAGCAATTCACAAATCCAATCACAAGCCTCTTCAAATTTTTTTCAACGAGCACAAGTCGATCAATACGCATTTTTAAATCGTGTGACCTGGGGCGCGAATCAGTCTAGTGAGCAGCAATTACGTGAGCTTGGTCCTGATGCCTACTTGCTGAGGCAATTGAAGGCGACACCAGCACCCTTGCCAGCACCAATTCAAAGTCAGATTGATGCCATGACGATTTCGAAAAAACCATTTGTCGAGATGATGCAAGCGCTTGATCAGCAACGGGAAGAGTACGTCAAGATGAAAGGCACTGATGACAGCTTGCGTCAGGCTTATCAGCAAGAGCTAACCCGTCTTGCACGTGAGGCCGCTTCGCGTTCTTTGTTGCGTTCTGTTTATTCATCGAATCAATTACTGGAACAAATGAATTGGTTTTGGATGAACCATTTCAATATCTCTAATCGCAAAGATAATGTACGGGCGATGTTGGCTGATTTTGAAGAAACAGCAATTCGCCCGCATGCGCTGGGCAATTTCCGCGATTTATTGAAAGCGACCGTGCTACATCCGGCGATGTTGCGTTACTTGGATAACGAACATAACGCGGTTAACAAAATCAACGAAAACTATGCGCGTGAATTACTTGAGCTGCACACGATGGGTGTTGGCAGTGGCTATACTCAGGCGGATGTGCAAGAGCTGGCGCGAGTCTTGACCGGCTTGGGCATCAAAGTTAAGGCGGATACGCCGCGTCCTAATCAGGCACAATTGGCGGGCTATCAGCGTTTGGGTTTGACTGAATTTCATCCAAGACGACACGATTTCGATACCAAAACAATATTGGGAACCACCATCAAAGGCCAAGGTCTTGCGGAGATCGATCAGGTCTTGGATCTGCTAATGAGCCAACCTGCAACAGCCAAATTCCTCAGTCATAAACTAGCCCAATTTTTTGTCACGGATGATCCCTCTGATGCTTTAGTGCAGAGCATGGCGAATCAGTTTTTGCGCAGTAAAGGTGACATCCCTAGTGTCTTGCGCACGATGTTTGAGTCGCAAGATTTCCTAGCCTCTTTAGGCAAAAAGTTTAAAGACCCAATGCACTATGTGATCTCCTCAGTGCGACTGGCGTATGAAGACAAGATGATCGTGAATACGGGACCTGTCTTAAATTGGATTAACAATCTGGGACAACAGCCGAACGGCCATCAGACTCCTGATGGCTATTCGATGAAAGAAATGGCTTGGTCGAGTCCAGCACAAATGACAGCACGCTTTGACGTCGCCAGACTGATCTCACGTGGTGCGCCGAATTTGTTTAAAGCAGATATGGAAGAAACCACGGCACAACATCGCGAAGCAGCGCGTCCAGCACTAGCGCAAAATCCATATGTGAAAGAGCTTAGTGCTCGATTCGGCACCACTTCGAAGGAGGCCTTGAGTCAGTCTGGCTCGGCTCAAGAATGGAATGCTTTTTTCCTTTCAACACCAGAAATGATGCGCCGATAATCGCCTCCTATCGCTTCCTATACATAGGACGAATTTCAAACACTTCTTTAGCAATGTCAGGTGAACACGATGAACCGTAGAGACTTATTAAAATCTTTTGCAGCAGCTGCGACCACCTTGAGCGCAACGGGCTTTAGCTCGCAACTATTGGCGGCACCAGCGATTGAGGAGCGTTTCCTTGTGGTGTTTTTGCGTGGTGCTTATGATGCGAGCAATTTACTGGTGCCTGTTAGTAGTAGTTTTTATTATGAATCTCGGCCTAACATTGCGATTGCAAAAACCAGTGCGGATCCTTTATCGGCTTTGGCATTGAACGCTGACTGGGGACTCCACCCTGCATTGCGTAATTCGATTTATCCTATGTTTCAAGCGGGTGAAGCCGCCTTTATTCCCTTTGCTGGAACGCACGATGTATCACGCAGCCATTTTGAAACTCAAGATGGTATCGAGATGGGTCAAGAGCTTGGTGGTAGTCGCAATTTTCAATCAGGATTTTTGAATCGGCTGGCAGCACAACTGAATGCCGGCAGTGCGATGTCATTCACTGAGCAGCTTCCTATCATTATGCGAGGTGATGCGAAAGTCGCCAACGTCGCATTGCAAAAAGCCAGCAAGAATAGTCTAGACGACCGACAAAGCAAAATCATCGCGCAGATGTACGGCAAAACTGCATTAGAAAAACAAGTCGAAGACGGCTTCGCGGTGCGTGGTGAAGTCGTTCAGAACATGAAAGCAGAAGAAGCCATGATGACGAATGATGGTAATCGTGATGCGATCTCGACCAAAGGCTTCGCATTAGAAGCCAAGCGGATCGCAAAAATGATGCGCGATAAATATGCATTAGGATTCATCGATGTAGGTGGCTGGGATACCCACGTGAACCAAGGCGCTGGGAATGGTACGCTAGCCAATAAACTGGAGGAGTTGGGGCGCGGACTTCTAGCGTATAAAACTGAAATGGGTAGCATGTGGAAAAACACCACGGTGGTGGTGATCAGCGAATTTGGTCGCACCTTCCGCGAGAACGGCAAGCGTGGTACAGATCACGGACATGGCAGTGTGTATTGGGTCTTGGGCGGTGGCATCAAAGGCGGTCGCGTACTCGGTGAGCAAATGGCATTGACGCCAAGCAGTTTGTTTCAAAATCGCGACTATCCGGTCTTGAACGAATACCGCGCAGTGCTTGGCGGCTTGTTCGCACGAAGCTATGGCTTGAATGCAAATCAGATGGACAAAATCTTTGCCGGTGTGAAACCGACTGATCTCGGATTAGTGTAAATCCATAATTTTTCTTGTTGTCTTTTTGCTTAGCTGTTAAGGTAGATGCTCTGAACGCCGTCTGCCTTGATGAGCCAAACCTAGGGCAAGCTGGCTTGATGCACTGGTTCAAAACAACAGCGTGAAAAACCAAGAAAAATATGATGACAAACAAGCCCTCTCAAATCTCTCGAAAGCTGAAAGCATTGGTGAATATCGTCGCCTTAACCACATTAGGACCTATCGCCATGACAGCTTCTGCACAGCAGAACCCGCCAGTTGAAACCAAAGATCAGCATCCCATGGTCAAAGTTTTTCAGCCTTGCGTCAATGCGACCGGCTTGGTTGTGGATTTGCCACTTGCCGATCCACAGCCAGCGTATGAGTCCAGTGGACAGCTATATCAATTAAATGAACTTGGGCGTATTCGTGATGGTTATAAACATTACTTACACATCAGCGCTGATACCAAGTTATTTTATATCGTGCAAACTGGTGGTATTGCCGGAACGCAAAAGGTCTTTGGACCATTAGATCCTAGCAATCCTTGTTCTGTTAAGTCTGTTAAACCTAGAAAACCGTAATTTTCAGCTCGAACCCCCCTTCTCCCGCAAGCGGGAGAAGGGGCGGGGATGAGGGAGTTTCAAGTTCGATTAACAGCAGTAGCACTTGATACAGTATGACGATAATCAGGACCTGTCAGGTGCTCATCATAGGGACTGAATATTCACGGTAATCCTTCTAATCCTTTAAATACCACGAAAAACAAATTCCGTACGCTCGGTGCCAACCTAGAAGTCAGCACTAATCAGCACTAGATAGAAGAATCTGAGCGACTCTAGTAAGATAGAGCGCTTCTGACATTCGTTAAATCAAAGATTCTCGCGTTAAAAGTCATCCCCTATGCTTCCAATATCCCCAGTCCCATCATCAGCACCATACGAATTCCGCCTTGCCAATCATGACGATGCACCAGCATTGGCGGCGCTAGCACGACAAACATTCATCGATACCTATGCCGAACAAAATGATGCCGAACAGATTCGTGCGCACTGCGAAAAAAACTTCGGTATCTCACAACAAAGCAAAGAAATAGCCGACCCTGATTATGTGGTGATTCTCGCTTACCACGATGAAGAGCTCGTCGGCTTCGCGCAGGTCGTCAATAACCCACCGCCAGAGTCGATTGCTGCAGACAAAGCGGTCGCGCTATATCGCTACTACGTTAAAAAAGAATGGCACGGCAAAGGTATCGCTCAACCACTATTGGCAGAAGCAGCGACAGCAGCAAAAACCTTCAATGCCAATCAACTTTGGTTAGGCATGTGGGAGCACAACGCGCGCGCCCTGGCCTATTACAAAAAGGTTGGGTTTGAACATGTGGGTTGGATGGACTATGAATTTGGTGGCGTGATCGAACGGGATTATGTGTTGTTGAAGAATCTGTGAAAACAAACTGTTCGGAGTATCGCCCTCTTTTTCAGCTTGGTATTTAAAATATGTGAAAACTTTTGCCAAAAAAAGTAGTCGAGATTTTGGTTCATTGAATTTAACTCCTCATAGCCGTATCGTTTCGGCAGAGTGTTCGATTCGTGTGATTTCTTTGATGAGAATTAAAATGAAAAAATACTTAGCTTTGTGTCTGGTTTTGTTGACGATGGTGGCCTGTTCTAAAGTGCAAGCGCCAGCGGAATTACAAGCGGAGCTGGCCGCGGAAAGTCAGAATGCGGCCTCTCGTTATTTAGCATATGAACATAGCATTGAGCTCGACACCGACGAAGAAAAAGTTTCCGAAATCTTTAACAAAGCTTTGGCCGCTTGTCATGAGGCCAGCGATGCCTTGTGCACTGTTCTGCAATCAAATTTCAATACCGGTCGTTCAGCGTATGCTTCGCTCAAGTTTCGCGCCAAACCACAAGGCATACAAAAATTGATCAGCAGTTTGCGTCAACAGGGACAAGTGACAGATCAATCCACGACAGCAGAAGATCTGGCGGCACCGATTGAAGACAGCAGCAAAAAATTAGCCATGATGCAGGACTACAGAAGCAAATTAGAAGCTCTGCGTACCCGCGCTGCCAACGATGTCGACGCCTTGATAAAGGTCAACCGCGAACTAGCTCAAGTGCAATCAGAGATTGAAGCAGCGGAAGGAAAGAAAGCGCATTTGCTACAGAGAGTAGAAACGGAAATCTTAAACGTGCGAATTAGCTCACAAGAGAAACGCAGCTTTTGGACGCCAGTCGGCTACGCGCTGAGCGGCTTCAAAGCCGACTTTTCACAGGGCATTGCGACGGTGATTACCGCTAGCGCTTATATGATTCCATGGTTGGCCTTATTCGTGTTCTTGTTCTGGGCTGCACGCAAGCTGTGGCGTCGTCGACATATCTCGAAGACCTGAATACTCGCATAGAGATATGCCACGAATTTCTACAATATTCAAATCGCTTGCTTGACATGACCTAGAAGCTGGGTAGAATGCGAGTCAATTATAGTGACGGTTTTCGTAGAGAATTTAGTACTGATTGAGTGCGCACTGCATCTCTGAGGAGCTTTGCTGCAAAAGGGTTTTAAGAATATTTTTTAAACTTTTTATGCGAACGGTGTCGGGTTTATTCGATGAATGGTTGCGGAAAACACGTTAGATCTTATGGAACAAATACTTGAAATTGCCGCGTCGGTTAGATCGCATTACCTTGAGAAGATGATTGCATCGTTCGAAGACTTTCGCGCACTGCATTCGCCGTCAGCATTAGAGGTTTTGTTTGAATTGCAACGCGAATGTGAGTACCCATTTAGACTATATCGGGCCGATATGGCGTCGAACACAGAAGATGGACCGAAACTCCAAGATGTAAATCCGGAAGGATACTTGAACTTTAGTGCGATCACTGAGAGCATCTCTGAAAATTTGCAAGTGACGCTTAATCCGATTGTGTGGCATGGAGTAGATTTTGATTGCGACAAAGTGTTAGCTGAGACTGATTTGGAGGGTTGGGCAATGAGGTGGCTCGACGTCGATGATGAACATATACAAGATAGCGTAGGACTTCAAGGCGTTATTCATTCCGTGACAGCTCCGGAACTTCAAGGTTCACGTACTGAATTTTCCGTTGACTTTGGTTCTGCTCCAGTGGAAGCACTCAAAGAATTATTGGATTTGCTTTCGTCAATCGGCGCGACCTCTGTGAAAATCCGTTCCTCATGCTTAGGTTAAGATCTAACTCAACAATCGGTACGGACGCTTCGCGCCCGCCATTTCAGCATTAGGCTTCAAATGAAACTTTGGACTGCACGTCTTGTTGTTGTCATGTCTTTCGCGAGTACCTCTTTGCTAGGTATTTCGGCAGAAGCTAGCGATTCTGTGGCGCTAATACGCTATGGAACCAGCTACGGAAAATGCATCGGCTACTGCTCAAAGAGCATCGAAGTGTTTCCCGCTCGGGTCGCGTTTATTGCAATTGCATATAACCAGACAAAGAGGCTTCCGGCAATTAGTAACGAAGCCAAGCTAGATAAGCAAGAGCACGAGGAATTGCGTCGCTTACTCAAGGAAGCATCTGTCAACGGTCTTGAAGAGCGAATTGGTTGCCCAGATTGCACTGATGGAGGTGCCGAATGGATAGAGATCCCCCAACACGGTCGATTCAAGCGAATTACGTTCGAGAAGGGAAAACCGCCCACTCAGCTCAGAGCACTAACAAACTGGCTGGGAACACTGCAGGGCAGATTCCCCGTCCCGTCGGTGCGATGAAGCCTAAACCTTCCATCGAGCAATGTTAAAACCAAAAGGAAATTATGCAAATACTGTGGGAAATCTTAGTCGGTTGGGGGCCAATGTTTCTACTTATTGGTGTCTGGATTTATATGGCACGAAAAAGTGGAGGGATGAAGCAAGGTCAATACTTTGATGAAGTAAAGGTGTATCTGTCTGAGCATTTAGCCGAAACAAAGCAGCTAAACGTTAACTTGGAAAGAATTGCTAATGCGCTCGAGAGAAAAAATGCAGAGAGTAGCAACGATGGAAAAGATAAATAAATTATTGATTTCCATAGGAGTAATTTGCCGTTCAAGTTTTACCAGTATGGTCGGTCGGATTGGCCGCGATACGGCTCAGTATTTTATAAATCTGTGGGCCACCTGCTCAACGTTGCGTTATATTTCAAGAGGAAGACTGACGAATGGCCGATAGAGTATTGCCACAACCAGAAAAATTTGCATCGTGCCCATACGATGAGAAGATACTCGATTTCTATGAAGGCCAATTCGACTCTGTGTTTGTCCTACTTCATCCTTTCTTCTATCCTCGGAAAATTAACATTGACCGGTTCTGTCCGGAGCATTGGCCAACAAAGCTTGAAATTATCGAGACTTGTGAAAGAGTTTCTTGGAAACGGATTATTGAATTGACCGAGCTATCTTCTTTCGCTCAAATAGATGTCGGACTAAGGACAAGTATTCAGGGATTAAATCGAGAAATTGCGAATGAAGATTACGCATCTCGTTTAATCGAATTGACTCAAAAGGAAAATATCATTCGTCCACAAGAAGGAGATCTTCCACCTCTTCTCGAAAATCGAATTTATGAGGCGATTAAAGTTTTGGGACATGAGTGGTTGTGGGTTGGAGACGAATTTGGAACGGAGAGAAAGCTGCATTGGATTGATGACTTAATCAAGAGTGATGTAATCCCAGTTCACGGCTGTGTATTTACTCACGATCATAGTTTGCTAGTGACGACTCATTGGGATAGTCATTGCTCATTCTTATGTTCGTCGAAAGAGATCATTGAAGGAATTTTAAAGGTTGATGATTTTGAAGGTTTCTACTGTACCGAAAAAACAGAAGTGTACTGGGGCGCATATGAAATATAGCCGGACAATTGATCGGGCTGGCCGTGTTTGTACTGCATTCTTTCAAAATTTGTGTGCGACCCTCCGCGCATCTCAGCTTTAGAGGTCAGACAATGAGCGCACTTGCAAGAATCAAAGCATGGTGGAAATCTCGTCAGCCCAAACGGTTAGAAGAGCTTTTGGAGGTTGAGTTCGATGCGCTTGAAGTTCGTATTCGTGTTCTAAGCGCCGAAATGGATCCGGGCTGGAATCAGACATTTTTCTGGGATAACATCGCGCGAGTTTGCTTCAAAGACGAAGGGCTTTGGACATCAGATAGTGTTTTTATTTCATTACACAATCAAGAATCTGTGGTTCATGTTTTAATTGAAGCAAAAGGTGGCTCGGAGTTTTTCGGTGAACTTTGCAATCGAGGTCTATTTCCAGAAAATATATGGCGCAAGGCTATGGGCGACACCAGTGGCGGAACCCATTGTTGGCCACCGTTTGATAAGTGACTGCTAAGTGGACATTCGAGGGTGAAGACGTGATATGGTTTTGTCTTCGTGTGAGCAGATTAGTGCGGCTCACGTCAATTTTGAGTTAGGCCCATAGAGATATGACATATCAAGCTTCAATTGCGACCGTCGCCCTTGTAGTTCGAGACTATGACGAGGCACTTTCGTATTTCACTGAGGTATTTCGGTTCCAAGTCGTCGAGGACCTTGTCCTCACTCCAGAGAAGCGTTGGCTGGTCGTGGCGCCCCCTGGGTCTCTGGGGGCTCGGCTGCTCCTAGCAAAAGCATCAACGCCAGAGCAATTGGCACACATCGGGGACCAAACCGGCGGGCGCGTATTTCTGTTCCTCGAAACGGATGATTTCTGGGAGACTTATGCTCACTTGAAATCCCACGGAGTTACATTTACCGAGGAACCTCGCCAAGAGTCATATGGTACCGTCGTAGTGCTAGTTGATCTCTACGGCAACAAGTGGGATCTCATCGGGCGCCGACAGCCCTAATCCATTATTTAAGTGGGACACGTTCAAGCGTGCCCTTCATTCAAACCTTAGCAAAGTATAGAAAACCAACAAATAGTATTTATCGATACCTGCATCCAGCATTTTGTTTGGTCTGTGATTTTCCGTCAGAAATTGTTGATAAAAAATTGAATAGAATCTCTCCTGGATCTGGCCAGAACTTCTATCATTGGAGAGATGGATGGTCGGTATAGCTTTTGCTAACAAGACGCCCGATACAGAAATTGCGCGAGTTGCCGCTTCAACCTGCTGCAAATCTTCATCACCAACTCTTCGCTTGTAAGGCGTCACGCGCAGCTCATATCATGGTTGAACCGAGCAAGGGCATGAAATGGCACACCAAATACCCAAGTAATTTCTAGCAAGTCGCTCAAGCTCGCACTCTTCGTGTGCTGTTATATTCCAAAAAACCACAACTTAAAAACCAGCGTTGCACTTGGCGTCAAGCGTCGGAGAGAAAGAATAGGCTTTCATGGGAATCGAATACAAAATCAAGTTCACCGTGCCCGACGACTTCAAGTCGTCCGGGCTGCTTGAAAAGCTTCCCAGTCCAATGTCGCTTAGTGGGACAGCGTGGACATGCGTAAAAAGCCTGCTTCTCTAAATCAAGAATGACTAAAGCAGGAGTTGCCAGTAACCGACATCAATCCAGCGATCTTGTTTGAAGCCGACTTGTTCAAAGTGCGCGACTTTTTTAAAGCCTAATCTTTCGTGTAATCTGATACTGACCTCATTGGGAAGGGCGATGCCGCCAATCACTGCATGGGCTGACATCGCGCTAAGTTCGGTGAGAAGAGCGGTATAGAGCTGTGAGCCTATGCCTTTACCGCTGGCGTCGACGGCTAGATAGACGGTCGATTCTAGTGAAAAACGATACGCAGCACGGGCTCTCCACTTAGTCGCATAGGCATAGCCTAGGATGTGACCGGATTCCTCCGCGACCAGCCAAGGCAAAGATGCCGTGATCAAATCCGAAATTCGTTCAGACATCTCAGATGTTGATACAGGATCGGTTTCGAAGGTGATGCAGGTTGCTGTGACATAGTGGTTGTAAATATCAGCGATGGCGGCGGCATCGTTAACTGTGGCGGGACGAATTGAGATAGTCATGACGTGAATTGTGAGTGGATATCAATATCGTTAAGTACGGGTTTGAATTACTAGCGAGTTCTTTATTATTGAGTTTGGCGAATTAACTGTACACGTATCAGATCGCGCCCGTATGGAGACGACATTTGCCCTGAGGCTTGACGATGCTGAGTCAATCTAGCACCTCATTCAGGCGTATGGCCATGGGGTTGGTGTTTGCGGTTCGTGCTAATTCACCAATGAGCATCAAGGTTTCACCATGCGGCACAAAAATTGACAAGCGGATAGGAAATTCAAGCCACTCACCTCAAGTATTCCACACCTCACCCCTTGTCGCCAATAGCCAATACATTTCTTGATTCCGGTATCCGTTCTTGAACCCCACCGTAGCTGGTGGGGTTATCAAGGAAGTTGAAACACTGGGCTTGCTCGGGAGCGTTGTCCTTGGAACTGCATTTCTCGCGATCGTTTTTCTGTACTGCCGTGATCTTTATCGGTCACTTTCCTTGGTGCGTCCGAGCGCGCGAAAAGCGTCTCCACGCAGCGTTTGGCTAATGTTTCTGATTCCCTACAACTTCGTCGAGGATTTCTTCATCATTGTTAATGTCGCGAACTCGCTACGGCAGGAAGCGCAACACAATATTGCGCTTCGTCCGTTCAAGAGCTTTGGCATGGTGCCAGGCATTGGTTGGTGCGCGGCGCAGATTGTATCTTTGCTGCCAAATGAGATCGGTGCAATCGCGGGCGTGCTGGCCTTACCCCTCTGGATCGCGCACTGGCGACTCATCGGCCGAAAATGACCGTAAAATCGCCGTCAGCGCTCAAATCGCACCGAAGGTGCGCTTAATGGAAAACCTCGGTTTAATCTCTGTTTAATGTATCTCGCGAATAAAAATAATCGGTGCATTTTTGTACACGCCTAAGGTTTGACGCCCCAGTCCAGGCAAGTAGGGGAATAAGGAATTGAGGTTAAAGCTGCCTTTGCTTGTAATGACCGGTGGGGTGATTGGTATGAGCAATTTGATCGTGCCGATACCGGAGGTCATTGTGACACCCGTGTTGGCGGGGATATTTGTGGCCGTGGTCATGTTGGCCGCTGTGACCCCGCCCGCATGTCCGTTCAGGGAATAATTAGCTCGTGCCAACGACGTACAGTTGTCCAGTGTATTGGTGACGTAGGCGGAACCGTTCCAATATTGCGCTGCCAAGTTGACGGAAAGCGGTAACAGTTCTGAGCCATACGCATTTTCAATCCGCATACGACCATAACGAAGTTTTGTACTGCCGTAGAGTATAGTGTTGCTCGCAGTTATAGGTACACCGTTAAGACGTGTGATGTTGGCGCCATCTGGGTCAGTAATGACTGTCTTGAGGGCGAAATTATCATAGGGTCCATCCTGTGTGCTGAGCCGATCAAAGCTGTGCAAGAAATTCACGCCAGTTGAGGCTGCTGGTATGGGGAGCAAAAGAGGTGGCGTGATAGTGACAGCGACAGGTGTGACGGTATTCATCGTACCGCCAGCCGTCACTTGGTAGGTGTTGGGATCACCGGAAAACATCAACGAATCTCCATTGAGCACAACGCCTATTCCCAAGAGGTTGATCACGGTCGCTCCTGTGGCATAACCAGCGCCATTCGTTGCGACGGAGCGGCCAGAGTTACCATTCGTCCAAAAGTAGCTGGGGAGGTCTGGCGTTAAGCGACTGTTAAGTGGTGAAATGGGTGTGCCGCTTGAATCCCCACTCACAACCATGGTGGCAAGGGTCGGGTAACCTGACGTGTAATGATTGAGTGGTACGTCATTGCTGCTCAATGCTGTGGCCAACACGCCGATTGTTAAATTGGGTTGACCCATATAAGTAAAGCCGTTGCAGGCTGCACCAAGAAAGGCATTGATGGCATAGTGGTCTGGGTAAAAGCGTCCGAATTGGGCGGAAGCGCTTTGATTGGCAATAATGCAGCCAAATTTTCCGTTGCTGTCGGCAGTATTACTCGAACTACCAGCAACGCAGTCGCTCGGTTGATCCGTGCTTGTATAGGTTTGATCCGAGATGCCGCCTGCCTTAATACTAAAGTTGCCGACATCGTCATATTTCATGGTGGCATTGCTGGCCAAGCCTGTGGCAATGGTGGCAGTACCAATGGGGATGGGGCTAATACCGCCCGTGCTCCCTAAATTTCCTGTGTAGTCAGTCGCACCGACGTGGGTGACAATCTTTTGTCCTAACAGCGTATTATCGATCAGCGGTGTGCCGTTGTAACCGGCGACGGCCGTTGCACTGACCGTGAATGGCGCACCCGCGTTGAGTTTGGGTGTACCAGTTTGGGCCGCATTCGTCATAGTCGAGGCCACCGTCAAGTCACGCGGGCGGATGGCGAAATTGTCTGTTGAGCAGCCAGTGGTCGCCGTGCCACAACTGGCCGCATTGCAGGTCACACGGACGCGGACATCACGGTAGGCGCTATAGTTTGGCGCAACGGCACTAAATGCATTGGCCGGGACAGTGATCCCCAATGAATTGCTGCGACCACTGTTAAACGCGATCGATCCCAAGGGAATGACCGCTGTTT
The DNA here is from genome assembly GCA_043770645.1 of Undibacterium sp. Classification (GTDB taxonomy): domain Bacteria; phylum Pseudomonadota; class Gammaproteobacteria; order Burkholderiales; family Burkholderiaceae_D; genus Undibacterium. The sequence goes on from JAYVHZ010000202.1 coordinate 22,737, forward strand.
GAGAGACGGGGCAATTATTGGCAGACAGCGCCACCCCGGTATTGGTGTTGACCAAAAGATCGACAGTGGCGCTGTTCGAGTAGGTGGTTTCTAAGGTGCCGTCAATTTTGAGTTTGACAAAATCGAGGAGAAAAGCGGTGTTAGCTAATTTCGTCCATAACTTGGCATAAGCAAAAGACGCGCCGCTGGGGACGCATCGCGTCGCTGTGAGCTCACAGGCATTAAAGCGCGCGGTGAGGCAGGTGGTAATCACTAAGCCGGGGTCTTCCGATTCTTTGAACTGACCGTCGGTGACGTTGATATTGACCGTCGCAGCAGACGGGTAGTTGAGGCCGAAGACGGCTTGATACTCGCCATTAAATAAATAAGTCGCCGCGCCGTCATTGGCGGCACCATTATTGAGCGTGCCGTAGCCACTGATTAGTGTCCAATCACCAATTCCTCCCGCTGTCGTAAGTTGAATTTGCGTTGTATTGTTAGGCATCGTGATGTTGCCGTGCAAACTGTCGTGCGCGGTGATCGTGACCTGACTTTGCTGACAAGTGAGGCCCGTACCCGCATGTGAAATGGCGTAGTGACTGAGGCAGCCAGAGGCACCAAGGTTTTGGTCGCGCTGAACTAAGGCTAAGCCCCCCTCAAAATTGTAGATGCGAAATTCATCGATGATGCCATTGGTTGAATTGCCGGTGCCAGACGAACCGGTAAAACCGCTACGATTATCACCGATGTATAGCGTGCCGATTTGCGCTGAGATCGTGCCTGTGGTGGTAAAAGCGCCGGTCGCCTGCAAGACGCCATCGACATAAATGCGCAAACGATCGCTATTGGCTGCGCCTAAGACATTAAAACTCCAACTCACCGCGATATGCTTCCAAGTATTGGCAGCGACCGCAATGGCGGCAGTCTCTGCACTGCGTACGTTTCCAAGACTATCTGTGATCACAAAACGCAAATTGCCATTACTCCGCCGGACTAAGAAAAACCACTGATTGTTGACCACCGTCGCATCAAGCAGTTGGGCATCGACGACACCACCACCTGACCAAGCGGTATTCGATTTGTACCAGAAGGTGATCGTTCCTGTGCTACCCACCGTGGACGGCGTGGTGATGCCGGTATTGATCGCATCAATCGTGGCTGCGCTAGCATTATATGGAAAACTGGCGCCACGACACACTTTGCCATTGGCGATGGTTTGTGGACCGCCGAGTACGGTACCACTACGGCCATTGCCACTGGTATCAAGCACCTGTCCAGCAGCGTTCGTCCAGCTCGGTTGCTCCATGCGATATTCAGCAACTGGTTGGGGAATATAGAATTTAATTGCTGTGTTATTCGTCGGAAAACCCGTCGCAACCGTATCATAGTCGGTGCTGTCTACATGCCAGCCAACTTGGCCAAGTGAAGCCGACGGGCCATTGACCGAAGTACCATATTGGTAAATAAACTCGCCATTTTCTTGCAAAATGATTTGTAAGTTGTAGGAACCGACTGGGTTGGAGCCTGTCGTCCATTCCGGGACATTATTCCAGGTCACCACAAAGCTACGATTCGGTGCTGAGCCTATCGTCGCGTAGCTGATGTAACAGGTGGTGGAACTGAGGCACGGCGTATTGTAGGCAGGAACATCCACTTTATTGGTCGGATCCAGATCATTGCCATAAATGCGCATCGTGTAGTTCAGTGACGAGTTGGGGTAGGGTAAGGTTTGCACAGGGCTACCATAACCGCAGGTGAGATTGTTGTTAAATTGAATCCGACCATTGGTCATGATTCTGATCGTGCTGAAATTGACGCCCGCATAGGTAAAATTAAATCCGATCGGAATGGCATCGCTCAAGGTATCGTCGGTCGTGGGAGGAGCGGTTCCGCAACCAGCGGCCGCCGTAAACTTATAGGGCACAGTGTTATAGCCGACCTTGGTATGGGCATTCGCATCGATCCAAGAAAACGGATAAGCCGAGTTGGCGTAAGTGCCTGCCAACGCTGTTTCACTGGTCAATAGACAACTTAGACAACTGATAATGAGTGCCCACGGTAGAAAGCGTGAAAAAGGGCCTTGCATAGGATTCTCCAATTTGTTTATTCTTCCATTATTCAATTTCGTCGTCAGTCCAATGCCACTTAGAATTCAACTTGCATGACTCGTTGTAAGTAGTCGGGGTTGTTCGTGGCATTCGGACAGCCAGCAGCGCCATTGGGTTGATTGCAAGCGGTCGAGGTCAATTGCCAGCGTTGCAAACTTCCTGGCCCTGACGTCAAACTACAGGTCACCGTCACAGTAAATCCACTCAGTGAGTTACCTGCCGGAAGCGCAAACGTCGTTGTGGCAAAGCATGCGGCCGAGGGTATCGGACGGAGTTGCCGATACAAACCCCATTCTATGCCTGCACGGGCTGCTTGATATGCACGCGCCCCTTGAACATCAATGGCACTGCTCGATTGGTGGGTAGTTGATACCGCTATCATGGCTGCTGCTAAAGCGGCTAAAACCACCAAGAGAAAAATGGCCGCAACCAAGCTCATTCCACGCATCGTTTTGCGTGCGACACAGTGCCTACTGCGTGGCGTTGTGCTGGGGCGTTGAAGTTTTTGTGGTCTCATGGCGTGTTGTTGATATGAATTTGTTTAATCAGTGTCACGACACCGGTACTGCTGCTGGCGGCTCCAAAGGTGAGTCGGAGTGTGACCAAACCGCGCTGAACATTGGCAAGGCTGTTAAATAAAAATGCACAATCGGCGACCTGCTCTGCCATTCGCCCCCTAGTCGCGGTCGATAGTGGTGCCGCGAGAATGCTGATTGGCTGCGCCGCCTGTATGGCATACCCCGAATAACGCGTCAAAGTACCAGTCTTTGCCACGCCGCCGATCAAGCCATCACAATAGTAAGTTACGGGCGTTGTCACGACTTGAAAGCGCGCAGTAGGCGATCCCATTGACGGTACTTGGTTGACAAAAGGGTTGTCCGTCATGGTCACCACATTACCGACGATGCTAACGACAGTAGACCGATTACAAAGGCGATTAGGTGACACGCCGGTGCAATTATAAGCGTCGCTAGGATCAAATCCTGGACCCAAGTTATAAACCACAATGGAATCTCCAGCGACAATCGTTTGTCTCCCCGAAGGTGGGGTGCCAACGATGTTGAAGGTGTTCGGGTTGGGGCTCGGTGTTGCCGCTGTAAAGTTGAGAACGCCTGAAAGTCCTAGCCCATCTTCTTCGGCCAAATACCGCCCCCCTGTTTTGGTCAAGAGAAATTCGAGATATCGGCCATCTGCTGAGATACGGACACTATTGGGCAAAGCCAAGTGTAAGTCGCGTGTGAGGCGATTGGCGGTGATATTGACAGCATCGGTTAATTCTGCACGAGCGACATTGTCGACGTAGTTTTGTATTGGAACCCGAATAAACAACGCCATCATGGTGGCTACGATGCCTGTCAGGACAATGACGACAATAAGTTCGACTAAGGTAAAACCGCGCCGCCTGGATATCTCCGGAGGTGGAAATAAATGTCGCTGTGTGCGCGATAATCGTAATCGTTTTTTCATGGGAGTGAAGTGGGTGCGTAGCGAGTACGATAGCCGTCGATGACCACGCTTTCGGCACCGTTCAGATAGCTCACGGTGACCGTGATGCGTAATACGTTCATATTGAGCGCTGTGCCATCTGCCGGCGTGATAGGAGAACCGGCGGGTCCCAAATTGGCGTCAGGATTGATCGTGACCGTGGCCGTATAGCCAGCGGGTAAGGCGCCACCTGCTGCGTCGGTCGCATAGACTAAGGGCGTGCCAAAGGTCGCCACATAGTCGCTGACGTTGTCATAAGGACGCGCAACGCCCCCTGCTTCTTGTCCTGCCAACTCGGGTTTCGCGCAGGTCGCGGCGGTAGGTGCGGTGTCTGCGATGGGGTCTGTCGGGTCACAAAAGGTAAAGCTTGCGAGCTGTACCTCTTCTAGTAAGCTCTCCGCAATGGAGATCGCCTGCTTGCGTAATTGCGGGTCAGCGCTTATTTTGGTGGTCAAACTAAAGACTTCCAAAATACCTACCACCGCAACGGTGATGATCATAATGGAGATGAGTAATTCAATGAGGGTGACACCGCGCATCCGTGCAACGGACGACAGCTGTTTTGTGCTAGCGACTGCCATTTGATGCGCATCGTGCTGTCGTCTAAAAGTGCACATAACCCGTCTCTGGTTCCACATAAATATCATGATTGTTACCATCACCCGTTATTCTAATGCGAAGTAGCGCGAAGCTCGAGACCGGTGTTGGAGAAACGTCAGCCGCCGCAAATGGTTTTCCCAGCGCATCAAAATAAAAATAGCTGATACTCGGGCTCAAAGTATAACTAATGCCCGTTGGTAAACCTTCACAATTCCACGTGCTGACATTATTGCAGGCCGCGAGTGTGTTGGACGTTTCACTATTTTTTAATGCGGGTGTGGCAACTTGATTGTCTACAGTGCAATTAGGAAAACTTCCATCCGATGGATAATTGAAACACATGGCAATGCTGGCGCCATCGAGCCGTACATAGACTGGGCGGTTTTGGGCGATCGCTAACTTTTGTCCATACCGCAGCATCAATTGTGTTCTATCGACAAAGGTGCGTGCATCAAAAGATTGCCGGTCAAGAGAACGAGAAACGCCGATGCCACCCAAGATCGCGATTAAGACTATCACGATGATGAGTTCAGCTAAGGTAAAACCAGCTTGCTTCGTTAAACCTGCCTTCCTCATGCGTTTCTCCAATTGGTGTTTTCTTTATGGGCAAAAAGATCGTGGGTAGGCCAGAATTTCCTACGCTATTCTTATCGTAGTTCCATTTTAAATGGAAACCAGTTCTCAACGTAACAACCAACGGTGTTTCGGGCAACCTGCTGCAGGAGAACTAGGGAAAACTGGGGAACAAATGGATATGGCGCAATGACTTCAGTTATCACAGGTATCTATAGTGCCTATTTCCATTCAAATGTCAAGCTAGGTTCTATATCGATGAGCTAATGATGCCCCTACCCGAACTGCAGCACTTGTCAATCCTTAATCCGAGATTTTGCATTAGGCGCACCTTCGGTGCTTTTTGAGCATTGACGGCTATTTTGCGGTCATTTTAGGCTGATTTCATAATGGATGATGCAGGTCTATCATTCCATCTAACCGCGCACGAAAAAAATCAGGAATCGTCATCTAATTTACCTCATTAAAACTCTCAGCAATTGCCGTCTATCTTAGCAATTATTGTGTGTTCCTACGGTGCTTTATTGCGGGCATTTCCTTGTCAGTGTTAGTTCTTGGTGATTTTGCAGGGTTGATTATCTAGTTGTCATTTGACGGTTTTTTTTTGAGAAGACTGATCGCTGGTCGTCAGATTCACAACAACATTTGTAGCAAATTGATTTGCCGCTGGCAATGGGGATAAAGGACGCCAAAGCTGTGGGCTAATTCACCAATGAGCCTCATGGCTTCACCATGCGCCATAAAAATTGACAAGCCATCGCAAAACTACTCGTCTGTTTTTTGACGTAGCCGAGCAATTGGTCAAGGTCGGTCCTGCTGTGTACGCGGCCTTGGTGGATGACCGTGTCTATGCTTTGGCTGTGTGCGATGTCGATTAAGGGATTCTTGTTGATGATTACCAAATCTGCCTGATAACCGACGGCGATCTTGCCGTAGTCGTTTTGCTTACCCATAAAGGTCGCTGGCTCGGTAGTCGCAGCAGCTAGTGCTTGCGCTGGTGTAAAACCGGCTTTGACCAATTGCTGCAATTCTTCGTGTAAGGAAAAGCCGTGCGTGACGTAGGCATCCATGGCATCACTACCCGCCAAGACTTTGACGCCATGCTGACGCGCTTGCTGACTGAGTTTTAATGAGGCTAGGTAATAGGCCTCTACGACTGCGCGGTGTTCTTGCTTCACGCCCGAGACCGCAAATTTTGCGTACAACCACCACAGCCAGCGTTGTGGTGCGATGACATATTGGTTATGTGGCTGAGTTTGGGGTGTTCCTTCTACTAGCATCCAGTCTTGACCGTTAGAAGCGACGTGCGTGGGGACAAAAGCGGTGCCTGCTTGCGCCATGCTGTCCAGCACCTGGGAGCAATCTTGCGCAGCAATTTGTTGTAGCAAAGCTTGTTTTGAGCGATTGCGGCCATCAAATTGGGCGTGCTCTTTGGCGCACTGTGGCAATAAGGAATTGTCGTGCTCTATGCTGACGAGTTGCTTAGCGCGAGGGTCTAATAAGCTCGCGGTATAAGGAAAATGTCCGGCGACTGGCATGTTGGCGAGGCGTGCCGCATCTAGGATGACATAAAAACTTGCTGGGTTTGCGGTCGGTGCCAATTGCAGTTTAATCAGTTCATCGCCACGATTTTTTAATTGACTTACCAACGCGCTTGCTCGCTGTTGTGTTTGTTGCGCATCCTGATTGTCTTCCAGATCTTCACCCAAATCCTCTACATGAAATTGTGCAGCCTGATGAATATGGGGGCCAGACATCGTTCCTGTCTGAATTTGCGTGCGCCAGTTTTTGCTTAGCGAAACGCAATCCAAGCTGCCAGTCCAAGAGCAGCCATCACCCATGTCGCGTACGTGAGTGATGCCATTGGCGATCAAGAGCGGAAAATGTAATTGTGGTGACAGACTAATCGTATGCACATGCATATCCCATAAACCAGGGATTAGAAATTTTCCGGTACCGGAAATCGTCTGTGTATGATTCAGCGCCGGGGCTTGATCGTTGGCACCGACAAACGTGATGCGACCATTGCTAATCGCCACTGTTTGTGAAGGAAGTGCTTGCCCAGTCTCAGGCGAAATCACAGTAATATCGGTGATGAGAATGTCTTTTGGTGCTGCGATTGTTGGCGCTTTAGTCATCGGTATTTGAACGCCGATGGTGACGATGATGGCGAGCGCTAAACCCAGATAGAGGAACAGTTTGAGTATGCGGAGTGTGAAGCGCCAGATTGATTTCATTTTGTGACTACCACCTTATGCTTTTTAAAGTACCAGAACATGACAGGAATCTCGATTGCGGTATAGGTCGCGAGTGTAAACCAAAACCAATTCACCTCTGTGACTAGCAAATTAAACTGGTAATCACTACCCCAATAGTGATAGCCGACAATCGCCAATGCGATACTAGATGTGCCGAGGTCATATAAGGCGATCTTGTTGAAATCATTTCCCGCTAGTGTTGGATAAACCGAGAGGTAGGCTAGTAAAGTGATGCCGACATTGAGCAGGATGACTGTGAGTTCAGGGGGAAACATAGGTGTCGTTACAAAAAATTTTTGGAGGCTTGAAGTTTAAAGCAAATGACTGAGCTTTCCTATGTTAGATTGGTTGCACGCCATACTAAGAGAATGAACAGCCTCGTGCTCTCTTTACATTAATTGATCTCTATCCTCAAGAAATGCTAAGCCACATTCCTCACTTTATTGTAATCATCTTGCTCCAAGCGATTTCGTTTAATGCGATCGCTCAAGAACGTCTGCCCTGTGAGTGGGGACATATTGATGTCAGTAATCCTGCATGTGAGCGCCCACTAGTTATCCTAAAACAGTACCGGAATGCCTCCACCTACGCGGAACATCAATCGCTTCTGAACGACGTAATTCAATCGCGTAATGAAGATTTTCAGCGCCGGATTGCGGCCAAGAAAGAGATTGATCTGTATGATCCATTTATCGATGACGCATTGATGATCTGGCTAGATTGGTATCAAGTAGCGTTCACCGCGCGCGCCGAAAACCGCCAATTGCTCGATAGTGAAACCTGGCGCAAGTACATACAATTAGCGCATCGAGATCCTTATGTTGCCATTGCTCAGCTTAATAAGCTGAGAGTATTCGCAGACGACAATGAGCATGCTTTGAGCCTGCTATTGATTGGCGTGCTCACCAATCAATTGAATACGCTGGCAGAGGCCGCCAATCACGCGTCATTTCCGGTTAAATCCAACGACGACGATTACCAAAAACGAGCACAACGGTTTGACACCTATGTGGAACAACACAAACAGGATTTCTATGTTGGGGAAACTTGTTACGGCGGGAATTACACGGGGCGACATTTTGCCGCCGTTAAAAAACGCTATCCACAATCAAACTACGCACAAGCGGCCGCGTATTTAGCGATGCGGATTACGCCTTGCGGTGAATGTGAAGGGGATTTTGCCTGTTACCTCAGCAAAGGCTTGGATCCGACGAGCGAGTTTTTACAGGCATATCCGCAATCAACTTACGTTACGATGCTGTTAAAGCGTGCCCATAATCGCATCCGTGGCGAATTTATCGCCAGAGAAGCACAAGGCGACTACTTAAGTAAAAGCGATCCTAAGACGGGTGACTACTCACCACAAGGCGTGGCCAATGTTTTGATCGCATACGAAGGCTCTTTGAAGCAAATTGCGCCACCCGAGTTGATCGCTACCAAATTGTTATTAGCTGATTTGTACATCAAGCTAAACCAACGCGGCAATGCCAAACGTGTCATCGACTGGCTGTCAGAACATGCACCAGGCTCTGCCGAACTGAACGGTCTGCGTCAAGCATTAGCGAGCGACCAGAATCCTAAGCGACTAGAAAACACGAAGCAAGTCGCTGAGAAAAAAAAGAAACTATTGCAAGCCTACAGACTCCAAGCATGCGAACTCGACAAAGCTTGGCTGGGTCAAGAAGGTATTGCTTGTCGATACGCGAGATTGAAGGCGCTTGAATAGGTTTCCTTATCTTGATATGTGGTTGACTAAATTTTTTGTAATGCATTTTTTTGGAGGTATATCGATGACTAGTTTTTGGCAGCATGCCAGGTTCAGTGGCATCCGTTTGTGGAAGGTCTTGTCCCTCACTATTTGCTTGGTTTCAGCGTCTCAAATCGCTATAGCACAGTCTGTTGCACTGACGTTTGACGATGGGCCAAATCTGGCGGAAACGCCGCGCTTGAGTGCTACCCAGCGCAATCAAGCGATGTTAGCGGCATTGGCAAAACATGGACTTAAAAGCGCCCTGTTTGTGACCGCGGGTTATGGTGCAGATACGCCAACCGGATATGCTTTGGCGAAAGCATGGGGCGACGCTGGTCATGCCATTGGCAATCACACCGTGCATCATCCCGACTTAAATAACGCGAGTGTGAGTTTGGCGCACTACCAACAAGAAATATTGGCGTGCGATAAGATCATCAGCACCATGCCCGGCTATCAAAAATGGTTTCGCTACACCTATCTGCGTGAAGGAAATACGCCAGAAAAACGCGATGACATGCGCAATTTTCTGCGAGAGCAGCAATATCGTAATGCTTACGTGAGTTTGGATACCAGCGATTGGCGCTTCAACGAAAAGCTGATTGAAGTCTTAAAACGTGACAGTCAAGCCGATGTCAGTGAAATCAAAATCGCTTACCTTGCGCACATCAAACAGCGCGCTTTAGCCTACCGCGAGTTATCGTACAAACTTCAGGGACGGGATATTCCACAAGTGCTATTGCTTCATCATAATCTGGTCAATGCCCTGTGGTTAGACGATGTGATCACGCAATTTAAAGAGATGGGATGGACTTTTGTCACGCCAGCACTAGCTTTTGCCGATCCGGTTTACCAACTCTTTCCTGATCGCCCGGTAGCAGGACAAAGCCTACTACTGTCGCTCGCTAAGACCTTAGGTCTGGGAAAGTTTGATGGATGGCTGCGTTTGCATGATGACGGTGATTTTGAAATGCAGGCCCTAAAAGAGAAGGGCTTGTGATAGACCTAAGCACAACCTACTGCGCGGCCGAATTTTGAATTTCCGGTGCTCGCTGTGCTCTAGCACAGGTCCGCTCCTCAATTCAAACTTCGACCGCTCGCTACGGTTGTGCAGAGGTCTCTGTGATTCAGTTCGAATAGGTATCATCGAGGGTGGATGGCGCATCATGCGAGATACCAAATACGAGACGTAAAATCCATCCACCGATCACTGTTCCAAATAGGACGAAACCGATAAACAGCGGCGCCATTATATAAAACAAACCACCCGCGCCCTGTGAGCGCGGGGCGGTACAAGCTTCGGTGCTAAAGATATAGCCAACTGGCAAATATGCCAGGCATGCAGCAATCGCTGAATGCGGATTTTTAGTCATGACCAGCGATGCAGCGAACAGCATCAGTATCCACACGCTGCCATGTACATTGCCGGCACAAGGCCCAGTACGCCAACGGTAGGCTGTTACCGCCATGAGTACGATGGGTGTTAGTAGGATGCTTGCTGCGGCTAAGCGTCTGGCGGTTTTGAGGTTCATGTGGGTACGCTACTTCATTCTAAGACAGTTAGTCAAATCTGCACGATTTAAAATTTGTAGTGAATATAGAGAATCGCCCGCAATGGTGATCTTTCAGGTTATGGTGCCACAGTACATTTTCAAACCGGTGCGGGTTTGAACGACCATTTCGGGCGAATACGTAGCTTAAACAATTTGATACGCATTACTTGACTGTCTTCATATATGACTTAACATTTTTAATGTAATCATCCAGATTTTCATCCAGCATTTTTCTATACTCAGCCACAAAATACTCAAGAATTTCTTGCTTTGCTGCTGCCATTTTTTGCCCACTTTGCCAACCACAAGCACTAAGCCATGCGTTGAACCGAGCTGTGGCATACATAGTCGATGCACTCACTTTACCCGCGCCTATCGTTTCCGTCATTTGATCATTGGACAAATGAATGTGAGTGGCCAAAAATACACTCTTGGCCAAGTTGGCTGCCTCAGCCTGTTGCCGCGCGGCGGTGAGTTCTGCTGTGCGCGATGCTACCAGTTCTTCCAGGTGATGGCGGTGCCCATCGGGCTGGCGCAGTGGGGCAATCACGGCGGATTCAATACAACTGGTGCCGTCTTTGCGCGGGTTGTGAAACTCACCGGTCCATACCGCCCCGCCTCTTAATGTTTCCCATAGCACTGTGTAGGTTTCAGGAAGCGTGTCGCCAGACTGGCTGATGGATGGGTTACGGCCCTTGACTGCTTCCAAGCTGTAGCCGGTCTGAGCCACGTAGGATTTGTTGACTTATTCGATGGGACCGTTCAAATCTGTGATGATAATCATCTCCGGGCTTTGCTCGACTGCCAGCGACAGTTTGCGAATCTGGATTTCAGCGGCGCGGCGCACTGAGATGTCGTGAATCAAGCCCACAAAGACCGGTTGGCCGGCGCGGGTGATGCGCGATATCGACAAACCGATGGGGAACACACTGCCGTCTTTGCGCTGTCCGTCTAACTCACGCGGCTTGCCAATGATTCTTTCCTCACCCGTATCGTGGTAATGGGCCAGGTAGCCGTCGTGCTGACCGTGGTGCGGTTCGGGCATCAACATCGACACATTGCGGCCAATGGCTTCATCGGCGCGATAACCAAAGATCGTACTGGCAGCCAGGTTAAAAGACTCCATGATCCCTTGCGCGTTGATGGTGATGACGGCATCCACCATGTTGTCCAAAATCGCTTGTGTGTGCTGGGCTGACTCTTGCAGAGACGCGGCGCTTTGGCGCTGCTTGAGGTCAGCCTGGTGTTTGTACAGCGCCATCTGGATTACCGTGTGGATCTCGCGCTCGGAGTAGGGCTTGAGAATGTAACCGTAGGGCTCGGTAATTTTGGCTCGCCTCAGCGTCTCTTCGGTGGCAAAGGCGGTGACAAAGATGACCGGTACATCAAATTGGTCATGGATGGCTTGGGCGGCGGCAATGCCGTCCATGTCGCCCGCTAGCTGAATATCCATCAACACCAAGTCCGGCAACAACTCGCCGACCAGTGCAACAGCCTGCGCACCCCGCGTGGCGTGGCCGACCGGCTCATAACCCAGCATGCGCAACTGCACCGCCAACTCCCTAGCGATGATCATTTCGTCTTCAACGACCAGAATGCGCGCAGGTTTCATTGTTTCACTCCATCGAGAGTAATTTTCAGCGGTGCTGGCACTTCAGCCTTGAAGTCCACCGTGAACACAGCCTGCGGGCCGGCACCGATGTGCAGCGTACCACCCATTTGCGTGGCCATGTCAACCGTCAGTTGCAGCCCCAAAGAGGTTTTGCGCCGCTCCTCAAAATCGGCCGGTAGACCGATGCCGGAGTCGCTCACCAGTAAGCGCCATTGACCGGCCGTATCCAGCGGGTGCAGGCTGATACAGATTTCGCCAGTGCGAGCTTCTGGGAAAGCATGCTTAAGGCTGTTGGATATCAACTCGCTGACTAGCATGCCAGCGGGTGTGGCTTGATCAAGGCCTACTTGCAGTGTTTCCATATCAAGCTGTAGGCGAACCGCACCGGGGTTGACTTGCATCGATTTCAACGATTCGCTCGCAATTTGCCCGACATAGCTCCCCAGGTCAATCGCGGCAAAGGTGCCCTTGCGGTAGATGGTTTCATGCAGCAGCGCCATGGAGCGCACCCGGCTCTGCATGTCTTGCAGCACCGATTTGGTGGGCGCATCTGTACTGCGGAAACTCTCCAGACGCAACAGGCTGGTGATGACCTGCAGGTTATTTTTGACACGGTGGTGTACTTCGAGCAGAAGGGCGGTTTTTTCTTGCAGTGAGATTTGCAGGTCCATTTGGATCTGCTTGCGCTCAGTGACATCGCGCTCCACCGCGATCCAATGGGTGAACCACCCGCTGGCGTCGGCAACCGGAACTATGTCCAATTCAATCCAAAACTCCTCACCACTCTTGCTGTAATTGAGCAGCTCAGCACGCACCGGCTCCCAGCGCTCTAGTGCGACACGGATACGATCCAACTCCTTGCGATCTGTTTTGGGTCCCTGTAACAGTCGGGGCGACTTGCCAATGACCTCTTCACGGCTGAACCCTGTGCGACGGACAAAAGCGTCGTTCACAAACACAATGCGCGGGCCAGGTTCGCTAAAGGGCTCTGCCTCAGTGATTAGTACAATGTCATTGAGACGGGAAACAGAGGTCTCCAGAAGTTGGAGTTGTGCATTACTGGCTTTCAATGCCAATTCCGCATTTTTACGCTCGGTGATGTCCAGATGGGTCCCGACCGCCCGCAAGGGCGTGCCATCGGCAGCGCGTGACACGACGTTGAAGCGGTCGAGAATCCAGACATAGTGGCCGTCTTGGTGACGCGCACGAACTTCAACTTCGCCGCCCTGGCCGTCAGGGTTCTGGATCACCTGCTCGAACAGACGAACCAGCTTGGGTGCGTCGTCGGGATGGACCCGCGAGTTCCAAACCTCGATGTCCAGCGCCAGCGCTTTGGGGGCCAGCCCCAGCATTTCGCACCAACGCTCGTTGACGATGAGCCCACTGCCGCGCAAGTCCCAATCCCAGAAGCCGATATCGCCCCCGCGGATGACGAGCCGCAGTCGCATTTCGCTTTCCTGGCGGACCATGTCCAACTGGTGGCGCTCGGAGACATCACGTGCCAATAAAATAAAGCGGGGCGTCACACCGGCAACGATGGGCATGGCCGCGACTGACAGTTCAAACCAGGCCTCACCTTGCGGCATTAGCAGGGAGTAGGTCGCCCCAGTGACCCACCCTTTGGTCCCTGCCTCCCTTAGCGCGTTCATGCAAACGTCGGTCGCTGCTGGCGGCAGAACGTCCGCAAAGCACTTGCCCATGAACACCTCGGGCGGTGCGGCCAGCAAATCACTGCGGTGGGCGTGGTAGCTCAAAATGCGTCCGCTCGCATCCACTTCAAACAGCAGATCAGGGATGGCGTTCAGTGTGGTTTGTAAATGGTCTTTGGCGACGCGCAAGGCTTCTTCTGCCCGGTATTTTTCGGTGACATCGCTGAACACCAGTACCACCCCCACGATGGCATCGTTGGCGTCACGGATCGGGGCGGCGCTGTCGGCAATATGGTATTCCTGCCCGCCACGAGCTAGCAGCACGGTGTGGTTGGCCAAGCCCACCACCTTTCCGGTCTTCATCACCAGTTGCACTCGGTTGGCCGAAGGCAACCGCGTTACCGCGCTGATGATGCTAAATACCGTATCTAAAGTTTGACCCAGCGCTTCGGCCAGAGGCCAGCCGGTGAGTCGCTCGGCGACTGGATTCATGCGTGTGATCAGACCCGCCGCGTCGGTCGCGATGACGGCGTCACCGATGGAATTCAGGGTGATGGAGAGATTGTGTTCGCTCTGTTTTAGTGCGATCTGAGCCAGTTTACGATCCCTAATTTCCTGGCGTAACTTGTAATGCCAGAGACCCAAACCGAATAGGACCACAGCGAAACCGGTCAACGCCCGCCAAAGCAGGGTGTAATCAAAACCGTGCTCGTAGCGGATGGGCAGCCAGCGGCGAAATATCTCGTTGTGCTCCGCTTCGGAAATGGAATCCAATGCCTTTTGCAATATCCCTGCGAAGGGTGCCCAATCTTTGCGCACCGCCATGCGCTGCGCGTTGAAGTAGGGCGTGGTCCCGGCAATCTTCAGACCCACTACGTCACCGCTGGCCTGGAAGTGGCCGATGGTCGCTAAATTGTCGATGAATGCGTCCACTTCGCCGCGCTGCAATTGTTGCAAGCCTTCCAGACTTGTTTTGACTTTGAACAGGCGGATTTCGGGGTAGTCTCGCGGTATCCATTCGTTCACAGCGTAGCCATCGACAGCGGCAACCTTCTTGCCCGCCAGTTCCTGTAAATTGGGAATGTAGCTGACATCCTGCCGTGTAGCGATAACGATGGGAATGTTCATGTAGGGCTTGGTAAAAGCCCAAAACGCCAAACGCTCCGGGGTCTCGGCCACCGTGGTCGTCATGTCGATCTCGCCGCGCTTCAAACGGGCAAACGCCTCTTGCCAGCTAAGGTGCAGTACCGGTTCGAATTTTTGCCCCAGTCGCTGTTCAATGAGGGACAAGTAATCCTTGGTCATGCCGCTTGGATTTCCACGTTCATCGGCGAACTCAATCGGCGGCCAATTGGGATCCTGCACCACGCGGATGACCGGATGGGCGCGCAACCAATCTCGCTCTTGCTCGGTGAGGGAGGCTAGAAATCCCGAAGAAACTGTGGAAGTGGCGTCCGCTGCGGTCAAACACACCAGACAAAAACCTGCGATTGCTAAGCCTGCCAGCAAACGCCATACTTTTTGAAAGGAAGTTGTCAAAGTTGATTCCTTGAATTAAAAAGTCAGATGAGTGAAAGGCTGCATCGCTTAATCTCTATGACTATTGGCAATGGCAACAAAAATGGTTGAAGCAAGCTGCTAAGAACCTCCAGGTTGTCCGGGTTATCGTCCACTAGCAGTATCGTTGGTTTTGAGCTTGTCAACATGGGCAGCATAAAATCAAAATAACTTTCCAAAGTACCGATTTTTGGTTTTGAATATACCAGCTTGCGCGAACGCCAGATGCACGAATTGCTAGAGGATAAATTGCAGATAGGAAATTTAAGTTGCTATTACTCAACGGAAATATTGTACATGGACTTTGAGATCACAATGCCACTTTAGACGCGATCAAACAACGCATTTCCACGCACGCCACTAATAAATATGCACAATATCGCTGCAACCAACACCCCAAGACATCGCACCAACGACAGTATCGACTCGATCGACATCGTAGTTTTTTTGCTGCATGGAGCCAGCCTATCGCTGCGAGCGAACCGGTCACATAGCAGGCTGGTACTTTTTCCATGCAGAACGCATTCAAATACAAGCAGCATCAAAATAGAAGTCCATCATCACCTCTAGGCAGATGCCGGACTTCCATGAAAACCGACGCTGGTTTTATTCCTTGTTCAATGAAAATCGAGTCGCTTACGACCAAACCATGTAATCGAAAGAAATATAGTCGCTGCACTCACCGCTGTCGCCAAATACAGCGCTTTTTCCTTCATGTCCGATGAAGATCCAATATTGGCAACTAGGCCGTAATTCCACGGCGTATACACCCAATATGGTCCTTTTGAGATGATACCGGACGCGATGGTCGCGAAGAATCCAAACGTTAAGGGCACCGCGAAATTTTGAAAACGCCAACTCAAACTATGCTGAATCACGACGATCGTAATCGCACCCAACACTATTTTCGCAAAAAATATTACGTAGAACGTCGGTAAATCCGTAACGCTGGTATATCCAAGCGCGCCGAGCAAATAGATGCACACTTGCGTCGCGATTAAGCATATCAGGTTTGCGGCAAGCATCAACATTAAGCCCAGCACTAACTTTGCAGCAAATAAACTGCGCGTACTAATCGGCTGAGTCAGCATCACGCGCCATGTCGCGTTCTTGTGATCGGTTCCGTTTAAAAGTGCCAGCACCAACGCCAAATACAAGGGCTGCATCATTGCGCACCAAATCATCACAGTGCGGTCCCAATAACCAGTCAGCCAAGTGGGATCACCTAGCCCCTTTTTGGACAGTAATGCGCCAATAAAAACGCCTAGAACCACCAACAAAGGACAAACGAAGGTCATCAAAAAAGCCATCGTACGCCGCGTCTTCAATATTTCAACACGAATTAAATTTAACATGGGGCATCCTCCAAGGTACGTCCAGCGAACCATTGTTCCAAAGACGGTTTTTTAAAAATAGCTTGTTGTAGTCCCACATTTGCCCGCACTAAACACGCATTGACCAGTATGGCCTGCTCGTGTGAAATATTGGAAACGCGTACTTGATGATCATTTATGAAGACGCTATCGAAAGCGTGGCTCTGTAACACCCGTTCAGCAAAACGTGCGTTATCGACATGCAAGTCAAGCGCGGTCGCTTGATTTGCATAAATTTCAGCGAGTGTTGATTGATGCTGCACGCGACCGTTGCGCAGCAATGCCACATGTGTCGCAATTTTTTCAACTTCATCTAACTGATGGCTAGAGACGAACACAGTACATCCCGCCAGACTGGGTAAGCTCGCAATCAGGGTACGGAGTTCTAAAATGCCCGATGGGTCAAGACCGTTCGTAGGCTCATCTAAAATCAGGAGCTTAGGGCGGCCAATCAAGGCATTTCCCAAAGCAAGTCGCTTCTTCATACCGAGTGAAAAAGTAGCGATCAATTGCTTCTTCTCTGGACGCAAACCAACCACTTCTAACACTCTGTCGATCTCTTTGCTCGGAAGGTTTTGCAACAAACAAGGGATTTTTAAAAATTCTTGCGCAGTTAGATTTGCATACGCGCTGGGCGCATCAACAATACAACCCACCTCAGACAAAATCGCAGTGCGCTCAGCATGAATATCGCGACCCAAAACGTGTATCGCGCCACTATCGACTTGCATCAAGCCGACGATCAAGCGAATCGCGGTCGATTTGCCCTCGCCGTTGTTGCCCAAAAACGCGTAGATACTTTTAGTCGGTACTTGAACATCTACGCCTTTAAGTACCTCATGTTTTCCAAACGATTTTTTCACGCCGCGCAAAACAATTGCGCAATCTTCCATGGTCTCCATCGTGATCTCCTCGGCTTGTAATAAGAATCAAAATCATACAAGTCGGAGTCGCGGGCGTCTCACCCTCTGAGATGAAGTGCTCTTTTTAGAGCATGAGTTCATCAATAAATCACATGAGCGTCGTCTTCACATGCACCAAAATAATCCGAGTTTTTTCTAACAATCCACCACAACAAAATTCGCACGTGAGCATTTTTTCACCAGAATCAAAATGCGACTCGTACTCATACGATTGGCTTACATACTCTTAAAACGCCACGCATAGGTTTGACTCACTTTTAGTTGCTCTGGGTGCCCTTTTAGTTCCACTAAAATATTACCCATTTCATCGCGACGTGCCTTGGCGATTGCCTGCGCGTTGACCACCACACTTCTGTGGATTTGCCAAAATTGTTCTGGATCGATGCCTTTTTGCAGGTCTTTGATCGAAGTGCGGATATGTCCTTCATCGGTAGCGCTGACAACCCGCGTGTAACGCAAATCGGATTCGAAAAAAAGTATCTCTTCTATCGGGAAAAGTTTGATAGTATTGCCAGAACTTGCGCTAATCCAACGTATCCTTTCTGTTTGTGTTGGCTCACGTAATCGTTTATCTAGCGCCGACATCACTTGTAATAGATCGGCCTGGGTGTTGCCCGCGGCGAGTTGCGCTTTTAGACGCACGAGCGTCTCTTTTAAACGATCCTCGGAAATCGGTTTGAGCAGATAATCGACTGCGCCTAGTTTGAATGCTTCGATAGCATGGTTATCATAAGCGGTAGTAAATACGATGCGGCACTTGCCATCGCTGGCTCGGGCAACGTCTAAGCCCGTTAATTCTGGCATGCGAATGTCAAGGAAGGCGATATCAGGCTGGAAGCGCACGATCGCTTCTAGTGCTTCACCACCATCTTCACAGTCAGCAATGATAGTGAGCTCAGGCCAGATTGTAGTGAGCATGCGGCGTAAATCGGTACGTTGTAAATCTTCGTCATCGGCGATCACTGCGGTAACCATATAGGCTCCTTTTGCTTAACTTAAATTTCAATTAGATTTACTATCGTCGCCGAGGCTATTCATTGGCAAATAGATTGAGGCCTCAACACCGCCGTCTTCTCCTGCCGATAAACTGAGTGCTGCATCGTCATCGTAGAGTTGTTTTAAACGTTCGCGAATATTGCTTAAACCTATACCGCTCCCAGACGTGTTGCCACCAAATCCAACGCCATTGTCTTTCACGCAGAGTTGAAGTTTTTCTTGACCAGCGACAGTGGTTTTTTTCGCGGTAACCTCAATTTTTACGGCGCCTTTTTTTGGCTCAATGCCATGCTTAACTGCATTTTCAACCAATGAAATCAGCATCAGCGGTGGTATGGGTAGCGCTAGTAAATCCGAACTACATTCTACTTCGAAACTCAAACGCGGCATACGCACATGAATCACGCCGAGGTAGGCGCGTACTGAATCGAATTGATTTCCAAGGCTACTTTGGGTAGAACTACCGTCGCTGCGCATTTGTGGAATAGTCGAGCGCAAGTAGTCGACTAGATGATCGATGATTGCCACACCTCGTGCTGGGTCGCTGAGCATGGCTGCACGTACGCCGGAGAGCGTGTTAAAAAGAAAGTGCGGCTCCACTTGGCTGGCCAAGACAGAAAGCCGCATCTCGGCTTGGTTTCTCTCTCTCTTGTAACGTTCAATTTTTTCTTCCATGAGTGCCTCCTCTAATGCCTTTCCCTGGCGAAAATACGCACGTAAATCAAAAACGCCAACTAACCATAGCGTTAATAATAGCCAGACCGAGCCATTGACGATTCTTTGGGTTGTTTTACTGGTCGCAGAAAGATGTATGCCTCTCTCTGAGGAATTTTTGTCCGTATTTTCTGCTTCTTTACCAGCATTTTTAGGTGCAGATTTTTTTGCAACTTCTGTCACGTCGTTTTCTTTTGATGCCGATATTTTGTCGCCATAGTTATTACTGATTAATATCGCGCCTGCTGAGATCGACATGGCAATTGCCAGTGATACGATGATGCTGATGGATTCTTTTTTTGCAGACCATGAGTGAAGTTTCCCATAGCTACGGGCTTTGACTGCTAACCAACGCCCCAGTAGTACCGAATTCACAAAGGAAAACCACAAGAAGAAAAACGAAAGATAGGCATTTATGTTCATGATTTCGTTCGGCCCTACGAAGCTGATGAGCATCAAAAACATGCTGAGCAAGACCAAGGGAATGATGAAACCGCGTATCCTGTAAGAAAACCAGGTCGGACTGAAAATGGGATAGTGCAAGGCTTTGCTTGACCAACTCCCCATTTTCCCCACTAAGCTGAAAGGGACTTGCTGGTCGGGAGGCATGGGCGTTTGTTCGGGCATGAAAATATCCAGAGGAAGGTAGGGATTAGCAACATCATATTCCTAGAAATGTACGTCGATAAAGCGTTTTTTGTTTTTCTTGATCGGACAGATTCAAGATAGAGGAAAAACTCCGCCGGGTGAGCATGAGCATGGGCAAACACACGCACAAGTACATCCGGGCATCGCGACAGGTGACTATTGGCTTGAATAATCCAGTTTCACTCAAGCCATGTTGTCGGTAGCATTTACTGTTGACGTATCCAATCGGAGATCGTGTTCAGTGCCAGTGGTGCAATGGTCTCCTCTATCTTGCTATATTCACTAGGCGAACCAGTGGTGGCGGTCTGAAAAATATGATTGAGCTTCGGTAGCTCGCGTATCACGGCCTTCTTGTTATGCTTAAGCGCATCCCGCAATCCTGCTAAATTGGATTTGGCAGCAACTTGTAAATCTAATTCGCCATTCAACGCTAACACCGCTTGATTCACTTTCTTTAGTGTTGGTGCCGGATCGTATTTGATAAAGCTACGGAACCAAGAATTGCTTAACGTGGCCACCTGCCTCTTTGCGACATCCGCGGGCATGTCCCCCTTAGCAACGATTTGATCGAAAAGAGCGGTGAGATGCGTGGTGATGGTGTTGTCGTCATTCCCCGAATTCATGACTGTATAGGCTTTCTCCAAAAACACCTCATTCTCTGCAATATCCTCTTTGCTTTGCCCATTTGCTGCAGAAATCAAGCGACTTTGTTCTAGCATTAAAGACTTGATCGCAATTGCTGGTCCTCCCATCAAGACGATAAATTTAACTTGAGGGTCGCGCGCTGCAACGATCGGGGCGATCAGGCCGCCTTCAGAGTGGCCAATAATACCGATTTTTTTATGATCAACATCGTTACGGGCTCTGAGGTAAGCGATCGCGGCCTCCGTATCCTCAGCGAAATCAAAAGTTGTCGCCGCTTTATAGTCGCCTTTAGACGCGGCAACGCCACGTTTGTCATAGCGCAAAACTGCGATGCCTTGCTTGGTTAAATGGTCAGCCAGAACCAGGAAAACCTTATGCTTGTGCAGATCTTCATTCCTGTCGAGCGGGCCAGAACCATGCACTAACACCACGGTCGGGAATGGCCCCGTTCCCTTTGGTATCGTTATGGTGCCAGCAAGTTCAATCTGTGCCTTGGCATTGGTAAAGCGCACTTCGCTACTACTGTAATTGGGCGTAGCTTTTTCGATAGACTCTTGCTGTGGACGCTTCTGCACTAGCGCAGCTAATGCTTTAGTATCAACGATACGCTGTGCTGGCGGCATACTCTTGCCATTTTGTGAAATATTGAAGCTGCTCGCCATTCCATCTGCACCGAGAACGAAATTGATCTTGATGTCGGCAATTTTGGCGTAGAACGATGTGGCGGAATCGGCAAATATTTCAAAACTTTGCTGGCCAGGTGTTTGCGTCAGAAATTTTCCGTCTTTTTGGAAAATCGTAATGACAAAACCTGGTGCCTGATACTGCCCCTCAAATTTTTTAAATTGCTCTGAGGTGACTGTGATCGCCTTATTTTCTGTGGTCTGCGTTGCTGGCACGGTTTGTTGTGCATGTGGCGCTGCGGTAGCCTGATGGCTAAGGCTAGTGATTAAGGTGAAAATAATGGTGGACGTAGAGATAACGGCTAATCTTTTCATAATAGACTCCAAATGACTGTTCGTTGACGAGTGGCTGTCTTGATACACAGCATGTGGACACTATAGCGACGATCAAAGTGGTTCAGAATATATGCGGTGAATTACGATTTTCGCGACATGAATTCGGTGTTTGGCGACACGAGTTCTTAAAACTAATGGGTTTAAAGATCCAAGGTAATCGACGCCGTATGCGCACGGGAGACACATACGCACATCAAATTATTTTGTCGTTGTTTGGCATTGAGCGCATGGTCGCGATGTTCGACTTCGCCGTCCAACACTTTGACCGCACAGGTACCACAATTGCCCACGCCGCAATCGGAGAGCGTATCAACGCCAGCGTCGTTTAAAGCCTGCAAGACGGTTTGCTTGGCTTGAATCGGTATGACTTTATTCGAGCGTTTAAGTACGACATTAAAGGGACGATTCTCAGTGGTTTTTGTGGCGGAAAAATGTTCGTAATGGACCTGCTCCTCGTCAAAGCCGTAGCGTTTCGCTGCCTCCATCACCGCATCAATCAGACGACTCGGGCCGCATACATAGATGTCGCTGTCTTTGTTGGCATTTTGAAGTAATTCATCGATGGCGAGACGTTGCCCTTGATCCGAAAAATAGTAATGCAATCGTGTGCCCAAGTCGCGGCGCAAGCGATCTCCGAACGCCATGTCGCGTTGTGATGCTGCCGCATAGTGCATCTCGAATGCTTTGCCGCTTGCCGCTAAAGTTTGCGCCATGGGTTTAATGGCAGTGATACCGATACCGCCAGCGATCAAGAGAGCGGGTCGGGCGTTGCTGGATAAACGGAAGTCATTCTTTGGTAGCTCACAATGCAGCAGGCTTCCCAATTGATAGTGTTGATGTACAAAGACGGAGCCGCCTTCGCCTTGGTCTTCGCGTAGCACCGCGATTTCGTAAATATCGCGCCGCGCCGGATTCGATGCGATTGAGTAATGACGCACGGCAGCCTGCCCATTGCTTAAGATGACGGGAAGCTTAAGGTGTGCTCCAGCCTCGACTTTGGGTAAGTCAGCACCTTGTGGATCACGCAATTCAATCGCGCGAGTTTTTGGTGTTAATTGGCGGATGCCGCTGACGACTAGGCTCAAGGGGCCGTTGCCAAGACCAGCAGCGGGCACGGCCGGCGTGTTCGCTGTTTTTGTTTCATCACTGGTTTTTTGCATTTGCTTGAGCGTGGCGATTTCCGCTTGCATGGGTGCCAGCAAGAGTTCAATGTCGCGGTCGGTATAGCGCGGCGTGATGTGTTGCGGACAGTTCCAATCCCAAGCCTCGACCGTGATGATGAAAGCACGTTCAATGCGAGCGCGATAGGCTGGCATTTCTAAGCGGGCGATGAGTTCGGGTGCTTCATGTTCGTGAACGATTTTGACGCGGCCCCAAATCTTGATGCGTCTTTGTTCGCGATAGTCCATCAAGATCATGGCGATGCGGTCGTTCGCTTGTAAATTGCCCACACTCAGATATTGACGATTGCCGCTAAAGTCGGCAAAACCTATGGTGTTTTTATCCAAGACTTTGAGAAAACCAATGGGACCACCACGATGCTGTACGTATGGCCAGCCATCCTCATTCACAGTCGCTTGGTAAAAACTGTCACGTGCTTCGATAAATTCCGCTTCACGCAGTGTCAGATCACTGCGTGTGTCGTCTGCTAACTCGAAGCCCATATTCGCCTCACGGCTGTGGTAACGGGTTTGCGCAGCTTTGACGCTAGGCGTGAAATTGATGGCGGCGAATGCACGTGGCATGGTGTTCTCCAAGATGTTGGATTGCGTAAAAGGATCTTACAGCTGTGATGGGTTTGTGGTTCAGATCGTTATATCAAATGCTTAGTCTTGCGCCGACCCCAATAGTGATCAACTTGAAATAAATTAGCCGGCGAGCAGGCAATCAACATCAGCATCAAGCCCCATTCCATATGATCTTGGAGTGCAGCAGGGATGTCTTGCAACACACTGTAGTAGGCGACCACGGCGACAATGTTAACGGCCAAGAGACCAAGCGCAGCAAGTTGTTTGAACAACCCCAAGACCAAGAGCACGGGTAGAAGTAACTCAGCACCAGTCGCCGCATAAGCAGCGACTTCAGGCGACAGTAGAGGCACATGATATTCGTCGGTGAACAAGGAAACGGTCATTTCCCAATCGCGTAATTTACTCAATCCGGACATCAAGAAAATTTTAGCCACATAAAGCCGCAACAGCAGATCCGTCAATGGCAACAAGATCTGCAAACCTTGCTGCGCATGAACAATGGGTTTTAGCAATGAGATGCTTGGCTTGGTTTGCATATTAGCTGCTCTTTCCGGCAACGCCATGTAATAGCTGATCGAGCTGCCCTGTTTGTTCTAATTGGTGCAAATCGCTAAAGCCGCCCACATGCAAATCATCAATAAAGATCTGTGGCACGGTTCTCCGGCCAGTGCGAGCAATCATTTGTTCGAGCTCTTGTGGCAGTTGATCGATCATCACTTTATTGACCTCGACGCCTTTACGATCCAAGAGTAACTGTGCTTGGACGCAATAAGGGCAGGTGCCAGTGCTGTACATGGTGATTTCAGGCATGGTGTTCTCTCTTTCGTTTAGATAGTTGTGCTTTAATTGACAAGCTTTAATTGATTAAGATGAGCGATCTGATCTCGATATAGATTGGATGAGATCAAATCGCTTAAGTGTGATTCGATTACAGACTCAATTACAGACTCAATTACAGATCTTTCGGGGCTTTGGTTTTGATCGATGGCCAAGCTTGGCCGGCTTTGACGATATGACCAGGCACATCTTCTAACCATTTTTTCTGAATGTCTTTATTGACGTTTAAATACAGTTTGCCATCGACTACGCGCCAGGCTTGCGGATCACCGTCGAGTTTCTTTTCCAAGACCACGCCCATGGCGCAGAAGCCACCAAATTGCGGTGCGTACTGTGCTGGATGTGCTTTAAATTTTTCCAAATTGTCTTTAGATGCAAAGCGGTAGGTCGCGCCTTCGAATGTATGCGTGTATGCGGCCTTGCCTAAAGTTGGTGCCTTCACGGTGAAGTAAGCAACTGGATCGTAGCCGTGCAAAGCCACACCTTGGGTATCAAGATTGACAGCAGCAGTTGAGTTTTGATCTTGTGCTTGTGCAGTCAGCGGTGTGCCAACAGAAATTGCAAATGCTGCCAATAAAGTGGAAGCCAAGATAGTGCGACGTAAAGTTGAGTGAAACATGATGTATTCCTTTTAAATGATGAAAGTGTGAAGTGCTTTTATGCTGCCTGAATGCTTTGCTTAGTTGTGCTCAATGAAAAATCTTCATTGAGCACTGGACGATTACGCTAAGTTGACTTTCGGGAAGTCGACTTCTACGCGGCTAGCTTTGCCTAAAATATTCGTCAGAATATTCATGCCAACGTGAGTAATGATCTCGACGATATCGCCATCAGTGAAGCCAGCATTGCGGGCTTCGATTAATTCTGCTGTGGTGATTTCGCCTTTGTGTTCTGCTAAGGAACGCGCCAATTTCACGGCGATCGCGGCTTTTGCATCTTGGCTGCTGCCAGCGCGGTTAGCCGTGATTTCATCATTGCTCAAGCCCGCTTTTTTGCCCAAGGCTGTGTGTGCTGAGAGGCAGTATTCGCAAGAGTTTTGCTGAGCCATAGCGAGGGCAATGCGTTCACGCGTCAATGGTTCCAAACTACCTTCATTCGCTACGCCGTATAAGCCGAGGAAGGATTTCAAAGCCACTGGTGAGTTAGCAAAGATTTTCAAAAAATTCGGTACTACGCCCAATTGCGATTGGATCGCATCGAACAAAGCTTGTTGTTCTTGCGTGGCTGTTTCATTGGTGACGAGATTAATGCGGCTCATGGTATTTCCTTTTCAATAAGTGAATGTCGATTTGGTTTGCATCGCCTTGATCCGGTATTTCTTGTCGGTGTTCAGCGAATGCACGCATTGTGCCTATAGTCATTGAAATGAAGAATACTCATGGATTACAATTGATTATTGCGAAAATCGGAATAATTGAGCGTAGCTCGGAGAGAATCTATGGATAGGTTTCATCAAATAGCGGTGTATGTCGCGGTGGCTGAGGAAGAAAGTTTTGCGGCAGGAGCCAGACGACTAGGCATGTCGCCACCCGCAGTCACACGTGCAGTGGCGGCATTGGAAGAGAGTCTGGGTGTGAAATTATTGAATCGGACGACCCGTTTTGTCAGGCCGACCGATGCTGGGCAGCGCTATCTGGATGATGCGCGCCAGATTCTCGCCAAGGTGCAAGAAGCCGATGAAGCGGCAGCCGGGATTAATGCCGATCCGCGTGGCCATTTGACCATCACCGCGCCGGTCTTGTTCGGCAAAATATTTGTCATGCCACATATCGTTGAATTCTTACAGCGCTATCCAGCGGTTGATGTGTCCGCCCTATTTTTAGATCGTGTCGTGAACATGATGGAAGAGGGCGTGGACGTCGGTGTACGTATCGGCGCGCTGCCGGATTCCAGCATGCGTGCGCTAAGGGTGGGCCAAGTGCGGCGAGTCTTGTGCGCGTCACCGGATTATTTGGCGCAATATGGTATTCCTCAAACACCCGAGGATTTGAAGCAGCATCATATCGTTGCCGCCGCGGGTGTGAGTCCTTCAGTCGAATGGAAATTTGGCGACAGTGATCACGCGGCTGCCATTCGTATCAAACCGCGTTTAACTGTCACCAGCAATGACGGTGCCATTGCTGCGGTGTTAAAGGGAGCCGGCATCACACGTTTGCTGTCCTACCAAGTGGCACGCGAATTGGAACAGGGCACTTTGAAGACGGTATTGAGTGAATATGAATCAGCACCGTTGC
This sequence comes from Undibacterium sp., assembly GCA_043770645.1. Lineage (GTDB taxonomy): Bacteria > Pseudomonadota > Gammaproteobacteria > Burkholderiales > Burkholderiaceae_D > Undibacterium. The sequence goes on from JAYVHZ010000202.1 coordinate 49,001, forward strand.
CTATCCATATTGTGCACAGAGAAGGGCGGGACGGCTCAGCTAAGGTGCGTAGCTTTGTTGACTTTATGGGGCAGGCATTGCGAGCGCATTCAGCGTTACGTTGAAAGCCTTGCCCTAGCCCCCACCGCTGTCTGGAATAATTTTCTTGACAGCGCTGCAAATTGATTTCAGCCCTTTCCCCTTCAAGGGGAAGCTTGGGATGGATTACTTTCAATAACCCGTGCTGCTCGTTTTCACATTTTTCACCACATACACAAAGCGATCCGTTTTACCGCGCACACTAGGTTCAAAAACCAGATTGGTTCTCGGATCAGCAGGATTGCGTAACAAATCACTTTGCTTGACGATTTCAAAACCAAAACCGGTGAGTGAGGCCTTCACAAATTCTTCATCAATTCTATGATTATCTTGGGTCTGCGCCAACTTGCTACCGAGTGGTGCAGAGTGGTCGATCACCAGCATCATGCCGTTGGGTTTGAGGGCTTTTTTGATTTGACCCATCAAATCTTTGTCGTCAATTTTCCAGTTTGGTTTGACGTGATACATGTCGTGATAGCCCATCACGAAAAACACCGCATCCAGACTATTTTCTGCCAGACCTAGCTGATCTACTTCGCGGTCATAGCGCACCACATTTTTTAAAGAGCCATCGGCCAAACGTGCTTCTAAATCTTTGCCGACGAAAGGCAGGTAAGCCTTATTATTGTGCAACAGGACTTTACCTGTGGCACCGACTTGCTGCGACAGGAGCTCGCTGAAATAGCCATTTCCACCCAAAAGATCCAACACCGTCATGCCTTCTTTGATCGGCATTAAGGCGATGGTTTCGAGTGGTTTACTGGTGACATCCCGCACTTTATCGGCACTCGAACGATGTGCTTGATTTAAGTCGATTTGTGCTGTTGCAATACTGCCGAAGCTGGCGAGGCTAAGCGCGATGAAACATTGCAGAACTGTTTTTTTCATAGCTATCTCTATTCTTAATTTTGAATTCATAAAATTCTCGATCTTTTTATTAATTGCTGCTGGCTGCTGAGTTTAGTTCACTTTCGACTGCTGTCCAAATTTCATTAAAGCGAATTGATGCGAGCCGAGAGCTGCCTTCAAATCGCAAGTTCCATGACAATATTCGCTCTTGAATAGACCGGATGAGGGCCTTCAAAAACTGTTTGAAAACCAAATTTTTTATACAGATGAATGGCGGCCTCTAGCTTGGTGTTCGACACCAGATAGACCTTTTTTGCTTGTAGAGTTTTGAGTTTCGCCAAGCAGTGCTCCATCAATAAATTGCTATAGGCTTTACCATGATGAGCAGGCGAGACCGCCATCCTGGCGAGCTCATAGACACCATCACCGTTATTAAATAGGGCACATACACCGACCACTTCCTCGTCACTTATCAAGGAAAATATATAGCCACCCTTGTCAATGACTTGATACGGGTCGGCTGCCAGCTCTCTATCGGTTTCCTCAAGTTGAAAATAATGACTGATCCATTCTTCATTAAGACGGATGAAATCTGTTAAGTGCTCTTTGGAGTTTTCTAGAATTTTGATCATGGTTTTAGTGTAGTAGGTGCGATTAGCGACAGCGTAATCGCACGAATGGAAACAGATCGGTAGTATAAACAAAAGTTCAGATGCTTAAGATAATTATGGAAGTTGACGTGAATGCGGTTCTCACACTGCTCGTTACGGCAATAGCCTGAACACCGCATAAACTCCTCTGAAAATTGGAAAAATCGTGAAAGCGATGACAGCGGCTCTCGCTAAATAAGTCCAATAGATGCGTGAAGTGTTTTTTGCTGACTGCCATACTAAGATAGCTGAAATGACGTGCAAGGTCGTTGGAATGGCTAAGACAATTGGCACAGCAATGAGACTTGCTACGCCATGCGACCCAAAGGAGCCTGCACTCACCAGTATCGTTACCAGTTCACTGAAGATGAATCCCAGAGCTAAGCTCAGTGTGACATATAGGCCCCAAAATATTTTCCACAGATCAAGCCTTCCTGCTAGAGCCAGATCGACCATACTCTCGTCTATTGCATTGACTTCAGTTTGTGATGTGCTAGTGATTTGTCGATACAAAATAATCGTTACCGACCCTAATAGCGCTGCCCAGATCAGCACAAACGATAATCCCCATGAGGCCAATAGGTCAGCACCGGTTCTGAGCTCGTGGGCAGCAGCGAGAAACGGTAGCAGAATTTGTTTGAGAACCTCGATATCATTGGTGTTGCTAATATCTGTAAGGACGTCAGGATTGATTGTTGCGGCGTGCGTCATGGATAGCACGCGGTAAATCACGAGCGAAATAAGTGCCGAGATGAATGCGCAAGCGCAAAGTGCAATTAAGAGTTGTGTAAGTCTTCGGATACGTAGCATTTTCTTAGACGTAATGAGGTTTGATTGACCCGACAATAGACTATCACTAGATGAAAAACAAGTTGTTTTATCTGTCTATTGTCAGCACGACGCAGGCGCTATTGGTCGCTAAGCATTTAACCAGGTGCATCTGATCATCAATCTGCAGCCTAGCTTTTGACGAGACCTGGATCTTGGCACTTAAATTCAAAATGATGCCTTCGGTGACTTCAATTAATAAGGGGAGAAAAATCCGACGTAGGTCTTTTATGATTGGTGTGTGTGGATGCTGATGTTTGAACATAAAAGCATCCACCGCAGCGCGGCTGTCGCTGGCTTATTGGTGTTTTGATCTACTTTTCTCTAATGGCATGCAATCGTTTTCCAAACAATTATTCCAAACGCACCCGCAATACATGATTTCGATTCGCCACATTGCCCGCATAGTCAGCAGCATGTACGTGAATTAGGTAATCCCCAGCAGGTAAATCTTTGATCTGCCAAAACTTGATGATCGCGTGACCGTCATGAATTTCGTTGGTGATGTTGTATAAGAATTTGGTCGCGGCGCTGCCGTGTACGGTGATGCCACTGTTTTCGGCATACGCGACTTTGACCGCTTCTTCGTCGGCTGGTAGGTGGTTGAAGCGTATCGTCATTTTCGGTTTTTCGAAACCCGGTAGCGGTGTGCCATCGGCATTCAGGATCTGATAACCAAGTTCATACAAGCCCAAGCGACGACGCGCGATATTGCCATCGGCTTGATCGAAGGCATCGACGATGATGCTGACTTGTTCTAAGCTGCGTGACAGCGTTAATGGACCGCTGCTTTGCGGGACGACTGCCGGCGCTTTGTCTTTCTTCTTGCCCTTGGCTTTCGTCGCTGTAATGGCAGGTCTGCCCAAGATTTTGCCGTCTTGATCCGCGATGTCGATACGATTAATTTGCGGAATGACGCTATCTTTGAAGCCGATAAATTGTAGCGACAGCGGATTGACTACATCGCCTTCGGGTGCGTAATTCAAATGGACGTGGTACATGCTATTGATCGTTCCTACCGCTTCGCCAACTTGAAAACGGGTGCCGCGTTTGACTCTGACTTGTTGGAGCTTGCCGCTGGCATCTTTGATTACGCTAAATTTTTGTGAATCAAGTACAGCTTCATTGAGCTTACGCCCCACTTTCATGTGGATGTACGAAAGCTTGCTGACTCGCATGCCCTCGTTGATGGTGCCAGCTGCCCAAGCGGGTACTGGTGAGCTGACTTTTTCATTCTTGATGGCGACCACAGCTTCGCCCATATTGGCTTGCATATCCACGCCACGATGAAAGTGATGACGACTGTCGCCACCAGATTCGCCGCGGACTTCACCGATGGTGCCAACCACTTCATGGGGCTGATCTTGTGGTAGCAACGGCCACAGCGATGGTTGAACGACTGGCGCGACAGGTTCGACAATGCGTAAGACTTGTGGCGACATGCTCAAGCCTTCTTTGGCATCTTTACGATGGACTTGATGTAAGCGATTCATGGCACTGTCGCTGACCAAGAGATTGCCATCTGGGTTGACGGCGATTGCCATCGGATTGCGCATGCGTGGACTGGTATCGTCACCGGGAATTATGTCGATATCGACGCCAGTGAGGCCACGGGTTTCGCCAGTGGGGGCAATTTGCAAGAGGCGTCCATGCGAGAGCTCGCTGACATAAATGTGATCATCATGCGTGATCGCTAAACCAGCTGGGCGGCGCAGTAGGGCTTCTCTATCCTTGGGTTCGCTGGCGATTAGAGTTGAGACTTCGCCTAAAGCATTGATCTTGCGAACGGCATTGTTGCGCGTGTCGGCGATGATGAGTTCGCCTTTGCTATTGATAGCGATGCTGCTAGGCGTATCAAATAAGGCTTCGGTACTTACGCCATCTTGATAACCGGGCGCTGCGCCACCGGCAATAGTTTGTACCG
>JAYVHZ010000203.1:0-5107 GCA_043770645.1 Undibacterium sp.
ATGCTTCCAGATCAAAAATCTCGCGTGCCAGTGTGAAGGCACGGATCACATCGGCGGCGGAAGCGGCGGCTTCTGAGGCGATGAAATTGACAAAGGTTGCGCCAGTGCGATTGACCACGGTGTTGGTGATAAAGGTGGCGATGATTTCACGTTTCAATTGATGATTGGCGATGGCATCGGCAAACTTTTCAGACAAGACTTGTGGGAAGTAGGCTTTTAAAGCGCGGCTGAAGAACGGATCGTCTGGTAAGTTAGACGCGACCAATTCATCAAACACGGCCATCTTGGCGTAGGCTAAGACGACGGCGTTTTCTGGTGCGGTTAAGCCTTGTTTGTGCGCGCGGCGACGGGCGATTTCTTCATCGGATGGGAGGAATTCAATCGCACGATTCAGACGCTTTTGACCTTCTAGAGTTTGCATCAAGCGTTGTTGACCATCGAGTACATACAAAGGACGGTGGCAAGCAATGTCGAGTGCCTGGCCTTGGTAGTAATTGTCGGTTAAAACTAAGTGGCCGACTTCATCGGTCATCGAGGCTAACAGGTCATTGCGTTGTTTGAGCGTGAGATCGCCTGCTTCGGTGATCGCGCCGACCAAGATCTTGATATTAACTTCGTGATCGGAGCAATCCACACCTGCGGAGTTATCAATCGCGTCGGTGTAGATGCGGCCACCTTTTTGCGCGAATTCGATACGACCGTTTTGGGTGCAACCGAGGTTACCGCCCTCTGCCAAGACTTTGCAGCGCAGCTCGTTACCATTGACGCGGAAAGCATCGCTGGATTTATCGCCAACTTGGGCGTGGGTTTCGTAGGTCGCTTTGACGTAAGTACCGATACCGCCGTTGTAGAGCAAATCAACAGGCGCTTGCAAGATCGCTTTGAGCAACTCGACTGGGGTGAGTTCTTCAGTCTCTATGCCTAAAACGGCGCGTGCTTCGGGTGTCAGGCTAATTGATTTGGCACCACGTGGATAGACGCCACCGCCTTTGGAGATCAGGCTCTTGTCGTAATCTTCCCAGCTGGAGCGCGGCAGATTAAACATGCGCTGACGTTCGGCGAATGACTTAGCGACATCTGGTGTTGGATCGATGAAAATATGACGGTGATCGAATGCCACTACCAATTTAATTTGTTCGGACAAGAGCATGCCGTTACCAAACACGTCACCCGACATATCGCCGATACCCGCGACGGTGAATGGTGTGGTCTGCGTGTTGTGACCGAATGAGCGGAAATGACGTTTGACCGATTCCCATGCACCGCGTGCGGTGATGCCCATTTTTTTATGGTCGTAACCAACCGAGCCACCAGAAGCAAATGCATCGCCTAGCCAGAAGCCGTAATCAGCAGAAACGCCGTTAGCGATATCAGAGAAGGTTGCCGTGCCTTTGTCGGCAGCAACGACCAAGTATGGATCATCTGGATCATGGCGCACAACTTTGGTCGGTGGTACGACATTGCCTTTGACGATGTTATCGGTCACGTCCAACATGCCGGACAAGAAGATCTTGTAGCACGCCACGCCTTCAGCTTGATAGGCTTCGCGGTCGCTCATTGCGGGTGGATTTTTGAGGACGAAACCACCTTTGGAGCCGACTGGCACGATGACGGTATTTTTAACTTGCTGTGCTTTGACCAAACCAAGAATCTCGGTACGGAAATCTTCACGACGATCAGACCAGCGCAAACCACCACGGGCGACTTTGCCGCCGCGTAAATGCACGCCTTCGACACGTGGGGAATAGACCCAGATTTCGAATAGCGGTTTTGGTTCTGGCACGCCTGGCACTTCGCGTGGATTGAGTTTGAAACTCATGTATGGCTTGAACGCGCCTGTCTCTGTGGTTTGCCACAAGTTCGTACGCAGAGTCGCCAAAATCGTTGCGATGAATTGGCGCAAGATGCGGTCTTCGTCGAGGCTGGCGACTTGGCTCATCGCTGCTTCGATTTGTTCGCGGATGTGCTTTTGTGCGACATCACGATCACCAACAAAATCGGGTTTGAAACGTGCGCCGAATAATTCTGCGATCAATTGCGTGATGCCACAGTTTTTGTTCAAAGCCGCTTCGATGTAGTTTTGGCTGTACGCGAAACCGAGTTGTTTGAAGTAGCGTGAGCATGCGCGCAAGACGCCGATGGAGCGTGCGTCGAGGGCTGTGTTCAAGACTAAGCGATTCAGATCATCGCTTTCCACTTCACCGCGCCATGCTTGGCAGAATAATTCTTCAAAGCGGGCTTTGACTGCGGTCAAATCGGTGGCGACTGGTAATTGCAAACCCAGATCATGAATCCACAATTCGCTGTCACCATCGGCCACGTGGTAAGGATGTTCGTCGAGCACGCGTGCGCCCATGCGTTCTAGCACTGGCAGTGAGTCTGACAAAGCCACTTTGGAGGTGTTGTAAATCTTAAAGCGCAACAAGCCTGCGACTGCATCGAGTGGGCGATACAGCTTGACTGCCAATGGGGATGCTTTGGACAGATGCGACAAGATATCCGCATCCTCGGCACCGCCTTGTGGGGTGAAATCTTCGCGATACGCGCTAGGGAAGGCATTGGCAAAACGATTTGCCAAATCCAGACCACGGCCTTCGCCATGTGTACGCAAGAGCTCAGTGCTGCAATCATCTTCCCAACGCTGGGCAAGTTTGGCGATGCGGGCTTCGAGTGCGGAGACGTTCACATTGGTGCTCATCGGCGCATCGGTTTTGGCACGTACCAAATAATGGATACGCGCTAATGGGCTGTCGGTCAGCATTGGCGTGAATTCGATGGAATGGCCATCTAATGCCGCCATCAATTCGCTACTGATCTTAACGCGCAGCTCGGTGTTGTAGCGATCACGTGGCACAAATACTTGGGCGGAAGTGAAACGACCAAACGGATCACGACGCAGGAACAAACGTACACGCTGACGCTCTTGCAAACGCAAAATGCCAATCGCGTGATCGGTCAAAGTTGCAGTATCGACTTGGAATAATTCATCGCGTGGGTAGTCATCGAGAATCGATTGCAAGGCTTTTGCTGCATGGCTCTCAGGCACGACGCCCGCTGCACTCATGACGGCGGCCGTGCGTTGGCGTACTTGTGGGATTTCGCTGACTGGTGCGGAGTAAGCTGTAGAAGTGTAGAGACCGAGGAAGCGTGATTCACCGATGACTTCGCCCGCATCGTTAAAGCGCTTAACCGCGATGTAATCGAGCCAAGCTGGGCGATGTACTGTCGCGCGTGTCATAGCTTTGGTTACTAGTACGGTTTCTTCGGAATCGATCAAAGCGACGACTTCTGGTGGCAAGAGCGTTTCGTTCGTTTGAACTTTGCCGCGCAAGATGCCGAGGCCAGAATCTGCTAAGGCGACTAGGCTGACTTGATTGCCACTACGTTTGAGTTCGTAATCACGCGCACCGAGGAAAGTGAAATGGCGGTCTTCTAACCAACGCAGGAAGGCAATACCTTCGCCATGACTTTGGTGCGTGCCTGTGAATTTTTCTGATGCAGTGATGAGTTCTTTGACGCGGCCCAACATCGGCTGCCAATCGACCACGGCGCCACGAACGTCTGCCAAAATATGGGTCAATTCATCGACCAGAGCTTGTTGTTCGGCAACGCTGACGATGCGGTCGCATTCGACCAAAATCAGGGATTCGACCGCATCATTACGTCCCGCTGCTTGCGCTGCGGCGACGGTGCTGACGGTATCAATACTGCCATCGGCATTGCGCGCTACGCTCATCAAAGGATGGACGATCCAGTGCGCGGTACGACCGCTGCGGTTAATCGCCATGGTGACGGAATCAACCAGGAAAGGCATATTGTCATTCACGATCTGCACGACCGTATGTTCGCTGACAAAGCCATCTTCGGCCAAACTAGGATTAAACACACGGATCTTCGGGCTATTCGCCGCACGGGGCGAATCTAACAAGCGCCAATGCGCGTTCGCCAAGGCAAACAAATTAGCCGCGCCACGCGTGGTGATTTCATCAGGATCGGTGTTTTCAAAATAAGCAGCGATAAAGCCGCCTTGACGTTTGCTGGCTGAGCCAGAATGTTCTTGGGCATATGCCATGAGTTCGGCAAAATGGGATGAGGTCATGCTTGTTCCTTACTTGTTTAAAGTTCAAGAAGTGCCAATTCGTTTATAGTTTTAATGTTTAATTGCGTATGGTTTTTGGATAAAAAACCTGGCGATCAAACCTAGTGGAAAGTCTCTAGAAATTCCCATATTGCAAGTATCCTCTATTCGAGAAAGAATGACAAATTTGCGCGAGGAATTTTTGCTAGGACGAATACCACATTGCTAGCGGGCGCTAGTGTAGCTTTAATTGCATGGTTCAGGCGGTAAGACCAGATGCGGAAAGAACTTAGTTTGGGTTAGATCAAAAAGGTTTGACAGAATGGGGTGGGGAAATGGTTCTACGCAATGAATAAGCTTTGATGGTTCCGGAGCTGGACGCTATGCCGTGATTATTTGTGAAACCACCCGAGGCCAGTGTCCGAATCAAATTGGATGGTAGGTTGGCGCTGAACGAAGTGAAGCCCAACAGGCAACAACCGAAAGATCAATTTGGGCTTCGCAAGCTCAGCACCAACCTACGCAAACCCAATGTGGTCTCGGCAGAACCTGCTTTTGCTTACCGGCTTTTATACACGACCTAAAATGGTCATTTCCAAATGAACAGAATTGGTAGGTTGGCGCTGAACGAAGTGAAGCCCAACAGGCAACAGCCGAAAGATCAATTTGGGCTTCGCAAGCTCAGCACCAACCTACGCAAACCCGATGCGGTCTCGGCAGAACCTGCTTTTGCTTATCGGTTTTTTACACGATCCAGAATGGTCATTTCCAAATGAACTGGATTTTGTAGGTTGGCGCTGAACGAAGTGAAGCCCAACAGGCAACAGCCGAAAGATCAATTTGGGCTTCGCAAGCTCAGCACCAACCTACGCAAACCCAATGTGGTCTCGGCAAAACCTGCTTTTGCTTACCGGCTTTTATACATGACCTAAAATGGTCATTTCCAAATGAACTGGATTTTGTAGGTTGGCGCTGAACAAAGTGAAGCCCAACAATCGACCGCCAAATGATCCAATTTGGGCTTCGCAA
>JAYVHZ010000204.1:0-27927 GCA_043770645.1 Undibacterium sp.
ACGCTTGAACAATTTGTGCGATTGATTGAAAAATTCCACGGCATAGGGTAAACACCTATATTATTTTGCTTTGAGTGTGATATTATTTGTTTTCTAACAAGTGCGCGACTTTTCTCGTTAATAGTTGAATGGGAGAGTAAAGCCATTAAGTCCGCAATTTTTAGATCCATCACGCATGCCGCTTGGGCGTTATCGTTCGATTCGATAGTTTAAGCTTGGGGAAAGCGCCTAACTAGCATAGGTAACAGGCGGCAGTCGTGATGGTTAAGCGCACATCGCTCCATGTTGTGTGCGTCGGACTGGGCGTTCTCGGTTGCCATCAGAAGTCCTTTAGGTTTTACTTAAAGGCAGATCAATCACGGAGATGTATATTGAAGTTTGATTGGCTGTAGGTGAAATCCCTAACAAGCTATCGGGATGAAAGGCTTCCCGAGCCATCATTCAAGCGGCGGCGTTGAAGGAAACGTAACGAGCAAGCGAAATGCAAGTACCGCCCACCCAATGGAAACAAGGCGGTAAGGGTCTTAAATCTTGAAATCTGGTATTAAGCCCAGAACGCTTAAATGATGGTGCAATTGCGCAATAGCGCATCCCTGTGATTCGCTCTGACCAAGCGGTGCAATAGACTTTACTGGGCGTGGTTGCCCGGTTAGCCAGTGCCGAATGCGAAGGTGTCTAAATCTGGCTCGCGTAACAGTTGCATCATCTTCATTTTGCTGCGGTAGCTCAATTGGCTGAGCGCCGTCATTGTAAGTCGGAGGTCGTAGGTTCAAATCCTACCCGCAGCACCAATAAAAAAGCCCTTGATATTTCTACCAAGGGCTAAGGCTGCGTGAGCAGCTAGGAGAACTCTCATGAAAACCTATTCGGACACGGGCAGCGCCTTTCGCCACGCGTCATACGCTTGCCTCAGTTCGCGGGCATCGGCTCTACAGCGAGCGTAGGCGGCGTTGATGTTGTCGGCTTGGCGGGCTGAGTCGAGAAGTAAGTCAGTAAGCGGCTCTGAAAGTAGCCCAGCGGCATCGGCAGCGTTTGGCTCACCAGTGGCGCTTCTGCTGGCAGCGTCGGTGCAGGCGCTTGCACTACCTTGCCCACTTGCGTTCGGGTCGCGCAGCCGGCCATCAGTGCGAGCGCTGCGAAGCTCAGCAGCAAGATCATTGATTTGAAAGATTGTTTTGACATCGAATGCGTCCTTGGTTTTTGCGGAATTAGCGAGATATTCTTGCAATGTGTTGACGCGGGCATGTGCAGCTTGCAGTTCGGCGGCGGCTTGCGATTTTTGCGCCTCTACAGCAGTGACGAGATCAGCATGCACTTCGCGCAAGTCAGCAAGGGCGCTACGCTGCGAGCAGGCCTGCACCAACACAACAATCAACGCGCATGCCCAAATCCATCCTGGCACGGCGTTGGCGATTTTAGCTGCAACCGTGGCGGCTTTGATAGCGGCATCTCTGATTGAGTGAAAAGCGATGATCAGTGGCAGCGGGATCATACGCGCACCCCGCAGTCGATATCAACACGATAGGCAACATCGCTGATATACAAGCGCACCACGCCTTTGCCGGAAAGTGTGCCGCAATCTAGCTTGTAAGATGTCTCCGTGATTGCGCTAGGCGCTATGAATAGCATAGCGCACATAATAAGTGTGCGGCGTATCATTTACGCCCGCCCCATGCACAGCTAAAGTGATTTGCGTCATTAAATCGCCCGCCCCAAGCAGTCTGCACGCCGAATGCAGAGCCGATAGCCTCCCACACCTCCCCGGCGTATTGGTAATCCTCTGCGCGTGGCGTGTATTTTCCATTCAAGATCAGCATCTTGTCGCGTGCTAGGCGCTGTGTGTGCAGGCTGTTTGCAATGCCAATGCCTGCCCGTGCGTATGCTTGCGCAGTAATCGGCGGGCGGTGTGATTCGCCGTCTGTAAAGGCCATGCTTCCATTCGACTTTTCAAAAACATATTGATCATGAAAAGCGTGCGCTTGTGTACATTTGATTTGATATTGCACAAGCTCGCTGGATTCAACTGGCACAAGCTCTAAGGTATTTGCGCCAAAAATCGCCGCTGCTGATGCAACGCTAGCGGTGATGATTTTCAGATGCTTCACAGCTTTGCCGTCTCACTATCAGCTTCATCAGCCTTTGCGCCTAACTGAGCATATGCAGCTTTTTGCAATTTGAGTTTTTGCCAGCCAAAATAGGATTGCATCAAAAGGCCGATGACTGCCGTGGCAATGCCAACTACTACGCCAGCCTCTTGGATGCTGAGCGCAAATTGGCTATGAGCGCCTTGTCCTGCATAGCTGCTGCCAGCCGTCAAAGCACTTCCGCCATAAGTCATGCGCGGTGCGTTTTTTTCGAGGAATTCTTTTACTTGGTCAATCATGATTTTGAATTTGCTACTGTTGTTGTGATGTGGTCGCTCATTTTGCTACCCACTCAAACTTTACATCGCCGCTGGCAGTAAAGTTTGAGCCTGTACAAGATGTTGCGTAAACACGGAATCCTGTTGGTGTAGGTGCAAAGCTGTCCACTGAATCGCGCGATGAAAGCACTGGGGACACGCCGCCCGCAAGGTGAGGAAAAAGCAAATTAAACTTTATTTTTGGCGAGTAAGGCATGCGCTTATCAAATGTGAAATCTGCAAAAGCCGATGAAGTTCCAGCCGCCAAAGTGATTGTCCCTGAGCCGCTTCTTTGGTCAAGGCCTTCGTAGCGAACACCCGAAGTTGTCAGGAAAGATGCTTGCAGCCTTGTGGCACTAAGTCCTTGAAAATTACTCTTGGTAAATTCAATATCAAGGCCAGTCAACGCCGAATCAACGCGAATAGCATTGATTGCTACGTGCGCAGCCGCTGAACCATCTTCAAAGACGTATGTGTTTTCTCCAATCACGCCTCTGTTGTCGCTCGCCCCAACCAGAATACAAGATGCTGCTGAATAAGTGTCAGAGATAGGATCAATCATTGTTAGACCCCTGATCAAAAAGCCAATGTTTGATTCGTCAAGTCTGATGCAGCTACCACCAGATTTTCTAAATGTGCCGCCAGAAACTCTCAATGCTTTAGTCACGCTCATAGACATTGCCGCAACAGTTGCTGTATTGCGCTGTCCATGCCCATTCACTGTATTTCCGCTGACTGTGCAATCTTCGGCAAATTGCGCAATCACGCCGCCGTTTCTTGCGCCGTACACCAGAATTGCATACGATGAATAACCACCGCTTGAATCAATGATGTTATCTGTTACAGAACATCGAATAGGCGCAAGCGCTTGCTGCCCGCTGATACTGGATGCTGTTAAGTAAATTCCACCTTGGCAATTTGTGATTATGTTATGGCTGATAGAAATGCCGACGCCGCCATGCGTGTCAATTGCGTGGCCGTTTGTGCCTGCGGCAACACGGATATTTTTAATTGTGTTACTTGTTATTTTTACTCGAAAAGAACGAGGGTCTTCAAGCTCCGAAGAGCCATTCAGGCGATCAAAGAAAATTCCATAAGCATCTCCGCCCGGAGAGCCTTGCACGATGTCATAGATAATGTTGCCATAAGCTTCGTGATCTTCACAGCTCACGCCACCAATACCAGCGTAGCCAACACCGTTAATTTGGTTGCGATATGTTGACCCACCTTTGCAGTAAGCTAAATAAATTCCGTATTCTCCAAAACCTTCAATTTCGTTATCAACAAAATTAGGCGACGTAACATAGGTCGGAGCAGCTCCAACATTACGCACTCCTGAGCAAATAAACGCACTTGACCCAGCAACGTAAGCAGCTCCAGTGGTTCGCTTAACTTTCAATTCTTTGCAGCTACCGCCACCTGCAAAATTAAACGCAGCATGATTTCCCGCTGTAAGAACTTGGCTGAAATTTCCTTTAATGTGTACCTTTTTCGGCACGTCAACTTTTCCGCTAATCGTGTAAGTCACCCGAGGGTCAAAATAAATAACTTTGTTTCCAGAATCAAAGGCACGTTGCAGCATGCTAGTTGCGTCGGCTTCTGCCGCTAAAAAGAAATCATTGACATAGGTTTTACGATCTAACCTTTGCTGCACATTGCCAAACGGCGTGCCAATTAACGCAGCACCACCGGGAGCGGACAGCCTCGCCTCAAGAGCAACAACATCAGCTTGCGCGAATCTACCCGCCGCCAAATCAGTTGCAAAAACGCCTGATGTGTGAGCAATTCCAACCGTGTAATAAAGACCGCCATTTGTAAAATAATCACGAACTGCGTAAGCCGTGCCAGTAGCCCACGCGCCTCGATTATTAAAACTTGCTCGAATGTTTTGCAATTCCGCATTGATTTTTTGAAAACCAACGCGCAAAGGATCGCCAGTTGAATCATTTGGCGAAGCGCCTACATTAACTATATCTGTCATGTCGCTGTTCCTGCGTATTCAAAAGTTGACTCGTTGCCCGTTCGATCTTGCGCTGTTACCCAGTAATAACGAGTACCGCCCGGAGTGTTTGTAATATTGTAACTAGTATCTGGCAAGCCAACAACAGATTGAAGCAATATTGCGCCAGACGTATTGTTAACCGCGTTGATATAAATATTCGCTTTTTTGAAATCGTTATCTTCTGGATTTCTCCAAGAAATTGCATGAGTTCCAACGCCGATAACTGATAAATTTGTCGGTATTGCAGGCGGCGAATTATCGCCTGATACAAATGTGTTTAGCTCTGTAGACCAAACACCATACTGATCATCGGTGCTAACAACTCTTACTCTTAAATCGTAATCTCCCAATTCTAAGCCGCCGGCTAAAAAAGAAGGTGACGTAACTATTGCGCTTGCGCCATATTCCGACAAGGCGGAATTTTTGTACTGTACTTCGTAGTGCTTAAAAAAAGCAAAGTTACTAGAAGTCCACACTGCACTTAAAGTCGGAAAAACACCAAATTCTTGATCACGCGCTATACCGTCAACCATCAAGCCAGCAATTGCCGGCGGTGTTTGCCCAAAGGAAGGCGCAACAACGGTAGCCACTCCCTGCTCATCAATTGCGGGATTCCATGCATAAAAATCTGCACGCTCTGGAACTAGTAGCATATCAACGCCTCCGCTTGGCTGTATTTTATATTCAGCTATTAAATATGTAGCATTCTCTAATCCTATTTCTGGAATAGTGACGGGGATAACGTCATACAACTGATAACGTAGAGCCGCCCAATTGCATTTAAGACTTAGGGGAACAGAGGCGCGGGCTTTGCGCATGGTCATCCTTGCGAGGCGCTGCGCAGTAGCTCCGTGTGTGGTTGCTGGGTAGCTATAGTTTTGGACAATTTCACCATCCTCTAACAGAGCCGCGCCTGATTCAATTTGAGGCGCAAAATCTACAGTTTGCCAATCTTGTTTTGGCTCTCGGTAAGTTCCGCGTGCAATGTTCAGACGCTGTTGTCTGTTTGGATGTGTGCGCATCGTTACTGAATCGCGCAAGTAAACCTCAGTCAAGGCCGGCGTAGTAGGCGCACGATAAGCCCCTGCGTAAAATCTATATTTACCACCGGTAAAAATGAGTTTGCCACCACATGCGTTTTCAATGGCTTCGATTATTGGCGTTACGCCTGCGCTTACCTCAAACACGCCGTTGATTGTGTATCGTTTTTGCAAAGCATCAGCATACACATTTTTTTCATCACAAATATTTGCGGCGGCTATAAAGCTAGGCATATCTAACCATTTTTCAGCGGCGTTATAACCATACCGACTGCGCACAATGTGCAACGCAGCAAGCGCAGGATTCGCGCTCCAAACCGTCGTGTTTGTGCGAGGATCAAACAGCTTTAAGCCTTTGACTTTGTAAGCAGGTAAAACTAAGCCACGCGGAAAAGCGTTTGCGTTAAATTTGTAGCGAGTTATACAATATGCAACGCCCTTTCCTTGCGCACTAGCAGACCATTCATCAGGGAAATCCGCTATCAATTGCGCGTCCGCTGATTGCGTCAGAGTGCCAGAATAAAAAGTGGTTGTTAGCAGCCCATTAAATTTAGCGTCTGAGCTAAGATCGTCAGCAAGCCAAAATACTGGATCAACGCTTTCAAGCTCTCCATCCCCAAGCGCTACAACTAAGTGAGCGCGGCCATCATCTGTTTGGCCTGCAAAAGCAAGATAGCCGCCGGTTTTTACTTCGCCAAAAATCAATCGGCGCGTAGGTGCAGACTGCCGTATTGTAGTATTTTGTGAGCGAACTGCAGCCGTGCCAGATTCACCGCTCGAACCACCCCCCAGAGCTGCTGAAGCTGCGGACGTGATTGCATAAGAAACTGCGGCTTCCACGGCATAAGTCGCAACCACAGCAGCAAATTCCTCCAGTACAAAGAACTCAACAACAGCGGCTGCTATAGCTTCCGGCATGCGAACCTCCAAGCCTTAAGCCAAGATGTTTGATCAATAAATACTAAGCCACTTTTTGACTTTGCGCAAACAAACTGCCCAACGCAAAGCCCCAAACCTGCCTTAAAGGCGTTTTTTTTATCGCTTAACGCCCACGCCACAATATCACCTCTTTGAGCCAATAGCGGCGACTGTAGTGACTCGTAGCCATGTAATTGAAGCGCTGCATCGTATCCGCCCATGTTTTTCAAAACACGAATTGCACCGCGCTCGGTGTTGTATGACGAAATCGGAATTTTTATACCAGTCAAAAAAGCGGATGCGTCCCAAACAAATTGGCAGCAATCAGCCGCGCCCCACTTAAACGGCCTAGACTCCCACTCTTTGAGTATTTGATTAATCTTTTCGTCCATTATCGACCCCAGCGCAATGTTAGATTTTCCATAGCGGACATGTATTTGAAAAAATCATCGCCGGGATGCTCTGATTGTTGGTCAACATCGGTGTATCTACGAACTCGTGCACGCTCCCAATCGACTTGTATTGATTCAATGGATACGATGTTTTCGATCTTCTTTCCTATCGCTAAATCTTGAGCATCCATTCTGCCAACAGCAATAATTACTGTAGAGCCTAGGAGCTGATAGCCCGCGTCAACAAATCCAAGCCTAACAACAGCTTCGCGCCCTTGCACATCTTGCACCCTTAGATAGTCTAAAAATGATTTAGGGATGCCCGATAAACTTACAGTAAAGCCGTAGCTGCGATTCTCTGATCCCTCGACTAATTCGCCAACTTCACCAAGCAAGCTCACTCCATAGTACAGCTTGCCTTCAATTGTAATGTTTCGATCTAAACTACATGCGCGAACTATGCCAGACGGGTAATCCAATTCAACAGCGACGAAAGGTCTGACGTGATCACCTAAGACCTCGCTTTGAACTAATGGATGTAAATCTCTCATACTGAAATATTCAAAGGTAGCGCTTGCGTGATCTCTAAGCTCATATCCCCAAGATGGCCGGGGCGCTCTGTAATCGCTCCAATTTGATCGCTGTTAAGCATAAATACACCGCTTGGATTATGAATATGCATTGGTGTTGATGCCGTTGGTTGCTCTCGTAATGGCGGCTCTACGGTCAAGGTCGTTTTACCTAAGGCTGATTCAATTGCAACAATCATGTGTAAATGACGGTATCCATCAGCGCCATCAAAACTGATATAACCACCAACTTTTAGAGGGCGCTTGTTGCTATTGATCCAAAGCGTGCCAACAATTTGAATTGGATTCGTGCCGCCGCTATCAGCAGTAAATAAACTTTCGTAAGGAAATAAAGTGGCATCACATTTGAATTGTGTACTATCACAATTCACAGTAGTTAAATCGCAAGTAAACGGAAAAAACGTCACCCGCTCTGCCGAATATTGACTTGGCACGACGCGAGAAAAGCAGTTAACAGGAAAGTAAAAGCGGCCAGCACTACCGCGCAGCCTAGCCATAAGCGCCCGCGCTTCTCCGATTCTGTCGCCACGCAGCGCGGGGAAACTCATGCTGATTTTGAAAACAGCGCCTGCATATTCCTGCGTTTGAACTGTCTTTGTAAAAGGCGAAAACGACGCGGCTGTGTTGTATTCCAAAAAAGGAGTAATCACGCTAGGTTTTAGCCAAGCGGGAAAACTTAGTATCGGCTGTGATGTTGAAAAATTAGGCATTAAGCGCGTCCTAATGAACGGGCGAACGACCCGCCGCGATTTGCTTTAGCCTGAACAGCAGCAATCGTTTCTGCCTTGATACGCTCCGCAACGGCCTGCAACCGAGCAGCGCTACCGGGATCAGCTCCGCGATTATCAAAGCTCTGATTGATCGTCACGCCACCGCTTGAGCGCGGGGCTTGCGCGGCTCTAGCGCCATTTGTGACCATGCCCGCCTTGTTGCCGGACATGAGAAAATCACGTCCACCGACGCTAAACATCTCAGGCGTTCCGCGTTCGTTAACTTCATAAATGCCGCCGGGCGAAGTTGTGCCGCCGTTAGCGCGCCCAAAGAACTTTAATCCAGCGTCTAAAATCTTGCTAATAATCCCGCCTCCACCGCCGCCACTCGAACCACCACCAATACTCGCCTGAATATCAATGATCCATTTTTTTGCAGTCAGTTCAAACAATGCATTAATGAGTTCTTTTTTAATCAAGTTTTTCAACGCCCCGAAAGGGTTTTTTGCATTGGTCAGGATGTTTTCAAAAGTAGTACGCGATGCGCTTTCTAAGTCTGCAAAAAACTTGTTCACTTCGGTAAGTCTCTGGCCTTCTGTAATAAGCCCTTGGATGCTAACGCGAGCGTTTTGATAGGCCTCGTCTTGCTTATTAATGCCGCTGTTTTCAAGATCGCGTAAGGCAATAGCAATTTGTCTTTGATCGCTATTTAACAGCATCAAAGAGTTTTCAAACTCAAGGTTTTTGATTTGCGTTTGCGAAGACTTAATCCCTTGCTGCTCTGCTTTTTGCCGCGCTTGCGAAACAGCCTCAATATCTTTTTGCTCCTGCTCGTAATTTTTTGCAATCAGTTCAGCATATTCATTTTGAGTCTTGATTGATCTCTCTTGCGCGTTTACACGATCAGAAATGGCTTTGAAAGCGCTTAGATTTTCTTCTAGTGTTTTGTTTTGCTGAGCAGTCAGAGGAATTTTAGAATCAGCAGCATCGGCGCGAATCTTGCGCAGGAATAACTCTTCCTTGGTTAGATCGCGCTTCAATTCAAGCTGCTGATTTTCTAACCCAATGGCTTCTTGGATTTGTTTGTTTAAACGTTCGTAATCGGATACGGCTTTCGATGATGCGCCTCCACCAGCCTTTGGAGGGGGCGGCTCAAACTCTTTTCCACCCCTTCTATTATTGGCTCTTGCGCCCGCAATTGATTGCGTCTCAAGGCTGTCTAGTCCATATGCAAGAGCAATAGCGTCTCTATTTTTTCTAGCTTGCGCAACAATATCATCGCCGGTTTTTCCTAGCTTGCCTTTTGCGTTTTCTAATCCTTTAGAAATAGCTTCTCCAGCCTTTCCAAAACCTTCGCCACTAAAAACAGCAACTACAGCAGCGCCTAGCCCAGCAATAACACTGCCAAGCGCTGACACAGAACCCGCAATAGATTCGTAGACAACATTAAAAGAGGTTTTCAGACCATACAACAAAGCCGTAATTGTAGCCAAGCTACCTCTGAAAGCGCGGACAACAAACGGAAAACCGTCTTTAAAAAATATAGCTAAATCAGTAAGCGCGGGCATTATGCTCGTAGCTATTGCATTTGAAAAACCACGGCTTGTTAGCTTAGTTTCGTTCTCAAATTCAGCCATCGCTTTGCTATATTTGTCAACAGCAGTTTGCGTATCTTCGCTAATAAGCAATTGATAATCGCCCAGCCTTGCTGCGCTTATTTCTAGCTGCGCATCAGTGACTTGCAGCGCATCGGTGACTTGCTTATAAGACCCAGCGCCAATAGCAGTTGCTGCCATTGCCCTATCAGTGCCTTCTTTGTACTCGTCTAGTTTTCTTTTGACATTTTCCAAGAACTTGGAATTTTCTAAAAGATTGCCGTTTGAATCTTTGTATGCAACACTAAGTCTTTCAAGCTCATCCCTATTTCGACGCATTGCTGTTTGAGCAGAATTGAATGTGCTTTCCACATCGCTAGTTATACCTAGCCGGCTTACCGCGTCTCCAAGCGCTTGCGCCTCTAATACAGACAATCCCAATGATTCCTTTATGCTTAAAACCGCTTTGTTTGCCTCTATCAAAGAATCAATGTTGTCGCTTTGATATGACTCGCCATTTAGCAATCCAGCAATAAAGCTAAAAGTTCCAGAAATAATTTTGTAAGCGCCGTAAACAGCCGCTGCCGAAGCGCTAACTATGCCAATGGCTAAACCGATCCCAATCCCCTTAACGGTTGAATTTATTTCCTCGGATACGGTAGCCCCAAAACTATAAATTTCACCCGCCGCTTTTGAAAGCTCTTTATTTAAGTTACTGGATAACTTGTCAAATTTCACATTGTCAGCGGCCATACCAAGGCCATCAATAGACCTTGATGCCTCGCCAAAAGAATTTGATATACCACGACTGGCATTAAACGCCTCTGCTTGCGCCGATGTTAGCCCAGACGCGAATAAATTTGCATCCAAACCGAGACTAACAACAAGTTCAGCTAGAGCCATTTATCCACCTTTTTTATCTATTACAAAACCCATAGCTGCCAACGACTGCTCTTCAGTAATGCCGTCGCTTTCATTTTCTTCGCTGGCTTCAAACATCAGAAAGTCTCGCGCATTCGTTTTATTGCCTTCGCTTGCCATATTTACCACCAAGCTGCAAAGCTGCGCCAATTGAAGCTCAATTCTACGCATCGGTAACGGCTTTTTCTCTAAGTATTTAGCATAGAGTGCAAGCTCTTTTTCTGTAATCGACTCTGAAAATTTATTGTAGCTTTGCCCGTGCGCAATACTCAATTCAATAAGCATCTCTTGCCGTGGCGTTAGTCCTTTTTTTCAGTTTCAACCCAACCGTTATGCTCATTCGCAGCCTTGAGAATCTTGTTAATTGTCGCGGCCTTAAGCCCAGACAATTGCTCCAAATCATCCTTGGATCGCGGATCAAATAAGAGCACGCCATCCGCGTCACAAAGCACGATTGCAGCGTTGCGAGCGTTTGTGTGCTTCTTGTCGCACGGCTCGTAATCTGCAATCTCGCTGCCCTGCCCCGCAGTAATGGCGCGGATGTAGCACGCCCCCAAGCCCTCAACTTCCACACGCAACGGCGCAGGCGCTGAGGATGCTTTTACAGCCGCGATAAATGCGGCGCGGTCAAAAGTTTGCTCTGTTTTCTTTGCCATCTTTTACACCGTTGGAGTTACACGAATTGGGCTGAAACGGCGACGCAATGTTGCAGAGCCCTCCCAGTTACCATCTTTTGCAACGCCCGAGGTCGTCTGTGTGATTGTGCCAATTTCAAACAACTTGTGTGTATAGTTTTTAAAGCCGATACGAATTGCAATCATGCTCACAGCAGTGCGTGATTTTTCAAGCGCATCTTTTGTTGCTGTTTCTGCGTAGTTATAGTTAAAGGTAGAACTACCGGGATCAGGCAAACCGAAGCTAAATTTAGACTCGGCATCACACCATGTTGAATCATCCGTCTCAGGCGTGCTGCCAGAGCTACCACTGGTAGAGGTTAGCTCGCAAGCCGATGTGAAAATAACAGGCTCTACCGTGCCGCCTGAAGCATAAGCCGCAGAATCAAGCGTGTTGTAACCAATCAATTTAAATGTATTAGCCGTGAGTACATCAACCGCAAACAACATCCCGTTTAGCTCGTCCATACCGACAACGCCAGCTAATCGAACCACTGATAAATCAGCTAGTCCGTGCGCTGTGCTAGTGACAACGGCCTCTACAGCATTAGTAATGCCGGTGATTGAAACAGCAGAGCCGTATCCAGTAGACACGGCAAAGTTAGTGTCACGATATTTAATAATCTTACCTGTGCTCATAAATACTCCTTTGCCCTAAGGCGTTAGTCAAAACTAGATAGGTGGATTGTGTACTCTAAAACCATTCTTAAAGTCTTTGTTTCCTTGTCAAAATCCTCTTGCTGGCTTTCCCAAAAATAATTAGGTAGGCTAGACTGTATTGCAGATTTTACAGCATTGCAGAGAGAATTAAAAGAGGTAAATCCCTTTGATTCCGAATCTACAATATCGAGCTGCAAACGATAATTTGCAGTTTGTTCGCCGCCATCGCCGCACCATGTTGATTCTGGATCAACACTTATAAAAGTGTAGCGGATTGCCGGCCATACGGGCTGCGCAGGCGGCTGTGGAAATATTAAGCGATACACGCGCCCGCTTACCAATGGATTCAAAGCCGCTTTTAAATTCAGAGCAATATCGTATTGTGCAGTCATGCGCCCGCCTTTGTTATTCCGCTCTGTAGCACATCAATTATTTTTTGCGCCGCCGCTTCTTTGTTGTTATCAAAAGCAGGGCGTAAGAATGGCTCTGCTGCTGCGGTGACTGTGCCAAATTCAATAAATATGCCTTTGTTTTCTGGATCGTTTTCTGTTGCGCCTTTTCTGCGAACGGTCACAGAATGCATTGATGTCAAAGCTGTTTTTTTGTCTTTGCGAGAAACGATGCGCTTTTCAAGATCACCAGTTATGCGAGAGTTTTTGTTTACGATAGACTTTGCGGCCTTGCGAACTACCGCCGCGCCCGCCGAGGTTGCAGACGATGCAATCTTTTTTTGCACGTCATAGGATAGCGATTGCAGCCGCTTACCAAGCGCCTGTAGGCCGACCACTTGAGCACTGACTGTATTAGCCATCATTGCCACCTGTCTCACAAGCCAGATCAAGCCACTGCCTGCCCGTGTTGTCTGGCAACACTGCTGCAATGTTATAGATTTCGCCTTGATGGATAATCCGCTGCGTTGGCAAAATACCTGCGCGATTACGAATGCGAATGCTTGCGCGTCTAATCGATAAAATACCATTTTGCAGGATTGATTCTGCACCATTCATAAAACGCACGTTAGCCGATATTTCACAGAGCTTTACCCACGTTACTACCTCCCCGCCTAACGGGTCTTGCACCACTTGACGAGTGAAAATCTCTACACGCTGATTTAGCTTCCCGGCGTTCATCAAATACCCCAACTAGCACGCTTCATAGACAAACAATATTCAACGTCTGACGGCAATTTATGTATTTGCATCGTGCTATTGTTTTCCCGATTTTCGTACAGATGCCCAAGCATCAAAAGAATTGCAGCGCGGATCATTGGGTCGAGATAAGAAGCTCCGACAACATAGCGAATTTTTACAGAATTTGCCACTTGCAGAGCTGATGGCCATGACGTGCCAGCCTTTGGAACTAGCCAATTTTGCGAGCTGTAATCATCTAAGTAAAAATCAGACAATGACATTGATTGATCTACACCAGCAATATTAATGTAAGACACGCTAACGATAGATTGCACCGCGCCGCCCTCTAGTGCGAGAGGGCAATCAGGAAACGCGTCTAGTGCCATCTCTATTGTGGTGGGCGCGACAATGTAGCCTAAATAATCCTGCACCCATGACCGTGCCGCCGATAGCTGCGCAGCAATAAGCGCATCATCATAGTGTGTTGATTGGCCATTGTCGCCATCGACGCGAAGCTGCATCCGCGCTTCGTCAATCGTGATAGGCTCGGCGCTTGCTGGAGTGATTATTTTGTAGGCCATTTTTAGTACTGCCCTGGGCGTTGCAATGTTTGTATTTTACTAGGTCTGCACTCACCTAGGGCAACTGGGCGTTGCATAAAGTTTTGCGCAGGGCGACCAGCGCTGCTGCCATAAACTACAGTTCGACCGCCAATTTGCGTTAAATTGCCTGCCTCTTGTAGCTCCACAAGCCCGTTTATCAAGGCACTCAATTGGCTAGCCAGATTGCCAGAAAAATGGCCTTGCAACCCGCCCGTCACTGATTGCACTACTGTCGCCGTGGCGCTGCCAGCGCTATACAGGCTTGCATTGTTAGCTAATGCGCCAGATGTTGCCGTTGATAGTGTGCCAGCATAAGCCACTAGGACGCTGCCAGTCAGTGCAGCATCACGCGACTGGATAGCAAAGACGTTGCCCGCCGTGTACTGCGCCAAATTATTAGCCAGCGAGGTAGCTTGCACCAGACCTAAAAACCCACTGCTTTCTCCGTACTGATTGCTGTTGGAACTAGCAGCCATTGAGGCGGATAGGCTACCGCCCTGATTTGAGTACAACGCGCCAGATATGGCTTTGCTAATAACCAACTGCAAAGCCCCTGCGCCCAATGCTTCGGTTACAAAGGTGAGAGGCTTTAAGTTTGCAGCCCCAAGATTGCCTGCGTTATCGACGTTATTAATCCCACTTACCGCTTTAGCAATTAATGCAGAAACCGCGCCAGTAGAGCCTAATTCTGTTGCGCTGTTTAAAATTGAGCTTTGTGTTTTTGCAAGCGCCCCGACTGAGTAAAACTCAGACACTCCCGTTAGCTGCACAAGTGTGGCAAGCAATGGCGTAATAGTACCTGTTTGGTTTACCTCTTGATTGCTAATTAATTGAATACCTGAAGCGCTTAAAATCTGCCCTTGACCTTGGCTAATTGATGCGCCCGCTACGGCCTTGCCAGCCGTGCTAACGACTGCACCAAGCTGCTGCGCACTGTTAACGCCGCTAATCGAAGCGGTTGCGCCTGATCCAATAGAGCCTGCGCCGTAGGCCTCGGATACACCAGTTAGTTGAATAGCTGTGCTAGTTGACGGCGCGACATTACCAGCGGCTTGTGACTCCTGTGCGCCAGCCAAAAAACTGATTAAATTACTAGCAATCTGGCCTTGCGATAGGGTTTGCTGTTGACTGCTTATTGCAAGGCTTGCCGTTGGCACTATGCTGCCTGTAGCTTGCGCCTCACTAATTCCTACTAGTGCTATTGTTATAGTAGCTAGGACAGCGCCAGCAGCCGCAGCGACCGATTGCCCAGCAATAGTGGTGCTTACAGGTGCTCCACCAACATTGCGAAACAGCAGCAACAAAGACATTTACACCGCCGCCGTGTATTCGTTCCAATCCACCGAGGCAATAAACGCATCAGTGGCGGGCAATCCAGTGGTGACCGTAGCTCCATCCAAAAATATAGCCAAGCCTTCCCCTGCCCTCAAGGTAACGTCTGTGTTGCCTTCAAAAAATCCAATGGTATCTATCAGCTCATAGCCAACAGCAGACAGCAAACGAGGTGCGTAGGCTTGTGCCAGTGTAGCCGCAGGCGTAAGTGTCAGCGTGATTGCCGATAACGTGCCATCAGCGGATGCATCTCCAGTAACTGTTACGCTTGCGCTTGATGTTTGTGCAGTATCAACTGAGGTTTTTGTCAACACAGTGCCGTTAGTTTGCACTGTTGTGTATCGTACACAACGAATCACCGGAGGAACAATAGTAGCCACTTTTGCCACTGTGCTAAGCATATCTACACGCAGCCGATTGACATCTACCAAAACAGCAGAGCCTACCGCATTGTGAATCGAA
Source organism: Undibacterium sp. (assembly GCA_043770645.1). Classification (GTDB taxonomy): domain Bacteria; phylum Pseudomonadota; class Gammaproteobacteria; order Burkholderiales; family Burkholderiaceae_D; genus Undibacterium. Next base: position 15,430 of record JAYVHZ010000204.1, read on the forward strand.
AGAATCTTTTGAGATACCGCAGCCCGCCCGGGCGTTTTGAATGTGCAGGCCCGACCCCAAAAAGTGATGACGCGTTTTGGGTCTGTATTGACCGGAAGGCCAAACTGAGCAGACACGTCGCGCAAAGCTCCATCTATGCCAAAGCCAGATTTTACGCGCTGCACCTCTATTAAATCAGCCGCTACGCTTGTCCCATTGACAGTAGCAAGCGCATTAGTTGATAGTTTCTCCGTGCCATTTTGAATCGCACTATCATTAGCGGCCATTTAAAACCCCTTAAGCAACGCGCAGCAAACCAGTGGTTGCGTCGTTGGTTGGCATGGTCAAACTAAAGTTCGAAGCGGTCACGGCCTGGCTACCAAAGGTATGCACTGAAACGGCGCGGTTAGCTTGCGTTGAGTTGTAAAGCAACACCGCATCGAATGGGCCAGCGGTTAAACCAGTCCAACTAAACGACGCAGTAGGCGTAGTAAATGCCGTAATTCCAGTTACTGCTGGGGCAACCCACGCAAACGTAATGCCGCCTGCCGTGTAGCCCGCGCCAGTGACCTCGTTAGTAACGGCATAGGCCGTAGTGGTTGCGTTCACTGTAGCGGCTGACGAATACAGCGCTGCCTTAAACGTGTCGGCTGTGGTTGCTGCGCGTACAACGCTAGCTCCTAGTGCGTGAATACCGTTTAACTGCTCGCCCTTAAAAGAGCTGCAAACTGCTTGCGTGTTAGCCATTAATTACCCCTAGTAAATTTTTAATCTCGCCCGTTGGCACTTGGAAAATATCACAACCACTTTTAACCAATTCGCCCGTAGCGTTTTCGTGATATTGCTCTTTAAAAACAATTTGATTGGGCGCAAATTCCCACTTTACAGATCGCGTCAGTAAGTCCAAATCGAGCATACCTTTAGATGTAAAGACTTGATTTTTCATTTTGTCTTTGCCTTTTTTTCTACAGCATCAACCTTTGTCTGCTCGGGTTCTTTTTCGGCGCGGTACTTTGCGGCCATTGCATCTTTAACCAAGTGATCTGCAAACTCTTTTGGGCAACGCAGAATGTCACCTGTTTTCAAAGTGCCATACTGAGCGGTAATAACAAGCCCGGTAATTTCAACTTCAACCATTTTTTACTCCTTAAAAAGATGGAGGCCGAAGCCCCCATCATGTCATCACGCTGGGGTCAAATCACCGTAGCGGATTGCGGCGGGCTTTTCAACAGTCAAAGCAAGGCGGCGCTCTGCGCGAATCGTGATCAAATTTAACTGCGCGTTGTTTTCGTCTTGATCGAACATATCAACCACCACGCCTTCACGATTGTGAAGGGTTGCAGCCATGCGCAAATCACCGACCAGCACGTTATCGACTGGCATAGCGTTGCTTGCAGCGACTGGCAAGCCAAACAGCGTAGGCGTGACGTTTACGCCGGGGCCGCCTAGCAGGTATTGACCTTGCCCGTCTTTGGCAAGGCGGATGCGCCACCAGTCAGCCGTATTCAGGATGATGCCGCTTGCTTTGTAATCAGCGATTGCACAATCACCAATCATCAGTCCAATCAAGTCGATGCGATTATTGAGCAAGCCGAGCGCAGTAATAGAAGCGCCCGTGTAGCCGTGCGCGGTGAAGTTGCCAGTGTTGGTAAAGCCATTTAGGTTCGGCGCAACGCCGTTACCTGCCACAAGCTGGTTTTCCACGCGCAAATTGACACCATAGATCATTCGACGGTTGATGTAAGCAGCAAGCGCAGCGTTATCCATCGCCAATTGACGAGTGATTTTGATCCAATGCGCGACGTTAGTTACCGGCATTGTCGCAGGGCTAAAGGTAATGCTTGATTGCGGCTTTTGCACACCCTCAGCAGTTTCAGCGGCGGCATTGGTAAACGTGTTTTCACGAATCCAGTCGATTGCGTTTGAGCTTGTGGGGATGCTGGTGAGCAAATCTTCCACGGTAAACTCACGGAACGCGCCTTCCACGATACCGGGCTTTCTCTCGCTAAACGTGTTTGCAACGGCGTTTGTCACGGTGTTTTTCAATTCCATGCTAAAACGGCCTTTTGCTTGACGGGCTGTAAAGTCAGCATAACCAGCGGCCTTGATAAGCTGCTCACCAAAGCCGGCAGGCGCGGGCGCGTCATTTTGCGCAGTGCCTGCCTGCTCCATTTTTAGCAAGCGGTCAGCAAAAACGCGTTGCTCAATGCCAATGTTTTCTAAGGTAGTTGTAGTATCTTGCGATACTTTGCCAATGGTTGAGATTTCGCCAGCGGCTTTTTCGCTCATGGCTTTGATGTTTGCCTCAAGTTTATCGAGGGCTTGCATAATTGGATCAGACATGATTTTCCTTAAAGTTGTGAAAATGGAAGGGATGAAATACGCGCAAGAATTTGCGCATGCGTTTTTTGTTCGTTGCTTTCGCCGGAATCACTCCGCTTCGATAGGTCACGAACACGGGAAACAATCGCCATTGCCTCCCACCTGCCCAGCCCTGAATCTCTCAAAAGCCGTTCAATATCTTTTTCACTTTTGCACTCTGGCAAAAGCGTTTCAAAATCAATGTTTTTTACGCTAGAAATTTTAGCCGCATTGTCAGCCGGGAAAACTACTGGGGAAATTTCAAGCAGGTTATCCCATTCTCGAATAATTCGCCCACCGTCTGTTTTCTCAAACCCATCTGGCCTGATGTAACCACCAATACTTAAGCCGTCCAGCGTGCCGTGGCTCATCGCTGCCTTCACATCGCTTGAAAGCGCAATGCCTTTTGTAAGTTCGCCTTCAACAAATAATCCTACTTCGTCCTCTTGGATTTTTTCCCATTTTCCAATCGGCATGCCCCATTCATGGTTGTAAAACATTTTGGGAGTGGCTTTTGCAAGCGACTTTTTAAAAGCACCTTTTAAAATCGTGTCGCCATAACTATCCACGCCACCCCAAACGCTAGCGTAACCAGAAAATCTGCCAGAATCGCTATCCATTTTTAAAGATACGTGCGAGAAATTTAGCGTTTTTTGAACAAGCATATAGACCTTTATTGCGCCAATGTAGAGCCATCTCCACCAGATGATACTTGATTACCTAACAATTTTATAGGTAATAAGTTTGATTGTACGGTTATTACATCGCCACCGTCAATAGGTGGATCGTTTTCAAGTTGTCGCGCCTCGTTTCGCGTTTTTAGTCCATTTTGGACTTGGCGGGCAATAATTTGGGAGCGTTTATCCGGGTCACCGCGCAGCAATGCATCAAAGCTCATCTCTGCTGTTTGCGTTGCGCGTTGAAGTGGCGTCATAACGCTTTTACGCACAGCCTGCTCGATATTGATGGTCTGAGGCCTAAGTGCAAGAGTGTAAAAACCGTCTTTGATTTCATAAATGCCGCTCCCCCAAGTAGTAGCCCCTGCGCGGTGAACTAGCACGGGCGGGACACCCATGAATGCGCAAATATCTTCAGCCACCATGCGGCGCGTCTCAAGTAATTGTTGATCTTCAGGCTTTATTCCGAGCTGCTGGTATTTCATGCCAGCTTCTAAAACATGCAATGATGTCGGAGAGCTTGATTCCATTTTCCCAAACGCTGTTTTGATTTGTTCGCGCTGCTCTTTGGTCAGCAATTTATCAATCATCAAAACGCCGCTGATTCGCCCGCCCGCTGCAAATAAAGTGGTTGCTTGATCTTGCGCAGCCCGCGCCTCTGCTGTAGTGGCTCGCATAAATGAAAGCTTGTCGAGGCCAGACGTGCCGTTGCCGAGCCCCTTAATATGCATAACGCTCTGCTCTGCTAAAACAGCTACATTGTTTGCAACTCGATATTCATAAGCAATACGCCCATCATCCATAACCACTTGCGTGGTTTGATCGTAAGACATAGGCCACATTGCAAAGACTTCACCATTCGCCCGACGATCTAACCTCACGTAAGCAGCGCCGCGCAGCTCTAGGCTAAACATCACAGCCCGCCAAAACTCGAACGGTGTCATGCGGACGTTAGGAGATTCGTGGAGCAGCTGGTAAAGCGACGATTTACGCGCAAGTTCGCGCATACCGTCTTTTTGCTCGTATACAAAAAATGGAAGGCTTGCAATGATGTTTGCGCGAAGTTCGATGCATGCCCAAAGAGTAGCAAGTTGTAGCGCCGCATCCTCGCTTACTGGCTGTGTGTTGGGCACTAAAGAGCCATTAGGCGATGTTTGCTGGATGCCAGTAGTGTCGGCTGTGGCGTTGCCGCTCAAAAGCGTTCTCCAGCTCCTAAAAAATGAGCCGAACATCATAGGCTAACCACGCTTTGAAAAAAGTCATTTAGAGAGCCCTTTGATTCTGGGTTAAGTGACATTAAGGTCACGGCGTTGAACATTGCCATGAGCGGGTCAATTTTTGCTGAGCCGCTTGCTTGTTTTGTAATTGTGACGGCGTTTCCCACGGGTACAACACGCGCATTGCCTACAGACCACGACATCATTGATTGCCCTCCGTGAATTAGACTACCACCCGCAAGTTTTCGCTCTGCGGTTTTGATTGCGCCATTTAGCTTCCAGCCTTGACTTATACCTATTATAAGTTCAATTGGCACGTTTTCTGCTACCATCCCGTCCATTAAACTACCCAACCCGTGCGGATCGACACCGATTTTATCTAATTTGCCTGATTCGTAGATTTTTGCTGCGTACTGCGACAATTCGGTCACATCCTGCCCAATTTCGTCAACAATGGTCAAAGCTCCTTCTTTTTCAAAATCTTTGAGTCGTTCAGCTTCTTGTTTTCTTCGCTCCAGAACAATAGGATGCGCCCATGCATGCGTCCAAACTAGCCATTTGCGCCGCTCTACATCAATATTGCCCTTGTTTTCGCGCCCGATTACGGCAAAGCCAAGCAAGTCATCAAGCCCGCCGCCGTCAATACCTACGCAAATAACCTCGCTTCGTTCAATTAAATCTTCCAAAGATAGCGCTTTTGTCGCGTTTTTTTGCCAGAAATCAGCCCCAGCCCAGCGATCAGTTCGCAGATTTAGGCCGATTTCCACGTTCCCATGCTTGGCTAAAAAGCCCAAAAACGTGCCCCCCCCAGCCTGATCTGCTTTTCTGTACTCGCGCTCTAAAAATTGCCGATCAACAGAGTAACCGAGGTTCGGATTGACCATTGGCAAGTTTTCGAGTTTTAAGTGGTCGCCAGTAGCCACCAACTCGGGCGGATGCTCGAAAATGATAGGCACAAAGCCGGGGTCTATGATTTTCCCGTCTCGCACGTCACGGGCATATTGCAATTTATCTTTAAAAACACCAGCAGGCGGATCGTCTGACTGGGTGGTGACGTACACAACAAAACCTTCAGGACGCGATGCAAGTCCGCCTAGAGCCTCGCGTAACATGCTCTCAGCGTTGTTTTGTTTGCCAAATAACCAAAGCTCCTCGATTAGAGTGCCGATTGATTTTTTACCAGATACCGTATTGCTATCAGCCGCAACCACTTTAAAAGTGGCGTTGCTTTCTCTGTGTGTTATGGTCTTGGTATGGTCTTGTACGTGCATCAAATCGGACAATTCATCATCCTTTTTGACCATATCACGCGCTGGGCTGTAGGCGTTGCCAGCCACTTCAATTGTCGGCGCGATAACTGTAAATTCGCCGGATTGCCGCCAATTGAGAATGAGCGCAGTCATCATAATGCCAGCGGCAATGGTCGATTTCGAGTTCTTCTTGGGAATCAAAATAAACCACTCAGTAATCAAGCGCCGCCCCGTGCTTGCGTCATAAGCGCCAAATATTGATGCCACCAAGTCAAACACCCAAGGGGCGCATGAAGCGCCGAACGTAGGGCTACCGGGCGCGTCAACGATACGAAGTTCTTTGAACACCGCCAGCGCTTCAGCCGCACGGTCTGCAAATATCGGCGGCGGGATAATTGACCGCCCGGTTTTTAGGCGGTCTGCCCAATCGATGCAGGAGGTTTGCCACTCCATTAATTAACAGCTCGCAACTGAGGCGGCGTTACTGTAGCTGCAAACTTGCCAGCACCAGCTTTTTTAGCGGCTTGCTGCTTTTCTTCTTTTTTTCCTAACTCGGCGTTTTGAGCCTCTTTCCAACCGCCTCTAGTCTTCATCCAAAATATAGCAGCAATCACATTAGGCTTATCTTTGTCTGTAGCCTGCCTAAATAGACTTTGAGCAACTTGCGCGTTGGCTTGCACATAACCAGTGTCTAGCTCGTGCTGATAGTACTTCCGCATTGTTGGCTCAGATAGCTCAATTAAAGCGGCTATATCAGCGCACGGCACACCCATACCAGAAAGAGTTTGCACCTGCTTTCGGTCTTTATCGTTTGGAATGTAAGAAGGTCTGCCCATTTTTTTCATTAAAACATTAATCAATAACGGATGCAATGGATGAATTTTTCTCAATAGAAAGAAACGATGCTCCTGTTTTTTCAAGCGTAGCATTCTTTCCTGTGAATTCTTGCCAACGCCTGACAATTACATCCACATATTTTGGATCTAACTCCATCAGACAACCATGCCTGCCAGATTTCTCGCAAGCTATCAGCGTTGACCCACCGCCGCCAAAAATATCAAGAACCACATCTTGACCCTTTGTGTTATTTAAGACCTGATACTCAATAAGCTCGACAGGTTTCATTGTTGGATGCGGCCCGTTCCGATGGGGGCGATCAAACTCTAAGATCGTCGTTTGTTTGCGATCTGTAGCCCAAAGATGCGCAGAACCGTCCTTCCATCCATACAAACAAGGCTCGTGCTTCCAATGGTAGTCTTGCCGCCCCAAAACCAATTGTTGTTTTTTCCAAATTAAACACTGACGCACAGTCCATCCAGCGTCCTTGCATGCGCCTCGAAAGTTATAACCCTCCGAATCTGCGTGCCATATATAAAACACAGCGCCAGACTTCAAAACTGCATCGGCGGAAACAAAGGCATCCATTAAAAACTGACGAAAAGTATCATCAGTCATGCTATCGTTTTTGATAGTTAGCGCTTCCTTTGTTTTCCCCGTATATGCAACGTTGTAAGGCGGATCAGTGATTAATTGGTCTGCTAATACACCATTCATCAACGCCTCAACGGATTCAATACTTGTCGAATCCCCACACATGACGCGGTGATTACCTAGCAACCACACGTCTCCTAACTTGCTTACTGGATCGGGGCGCACCTCAGGAACATCATCCTCATCGGTCAACCCTTCTGATATTGTTTCAGGTAAAAGCTCATCTATCTCTTCCTGAGTAAAACCAGTCAAGTCAAGATCAAATCCCGCATCTTTTAAATCATCGAACTCAAGATTAAGTAAAGAATCATCCCACCCAGCATTCAAAGCCAGCTTATTGTCAGCAATGATATAAGCCCGCTTTTGCGTATTAGTTAAGTGCTCTAGCCTGACGCAAGGAACGCCATCTAGTTTTAGCATACGCGCCGCCATAACGCGCCCGTGCCCTGCAATAATACCACCATCAGCGTCAATGAGTACGGGGTTTGTAAAGCCGAATTCTTTAATGCTTGCGGCAATTTGAGCTACTTGAGCATCACTATGCGTGCGGCTGTTTCGAGCGTATGGTATTAAAGTTTCAATTTTAATTTGTTCTATTTTCAAAAAAACTCCTTTTTTAGGGGAAAAAAAGTCCAAATGAGTAAGATGGCGGTCTAGAGAGTTTACACCTTTTTGACTTTTCACCCACCCTCCCCCATCAATACTATTGTGTTGCTTATAAGCCACGATCTCTAATCTGTGCATCGCTGCTGTGATGATGTTGGCATAACGATTGCCAGTTATTCCTATTCCAGAACAATTCTTTGTTGCCTCTGTGCGGTACTTTATGGTCAACTACAGACGCAGCTATCACTCTACCCATAGCCTCACACATCACACACAATGGATGCGCTCTAAGCCACCCTATCCTAGCCTGTTGCCATTTGTAACCATAGCCACGTTGTGCGCTTGTTTGCTTGTCATTGCGCCATGATGCTGATGCGGTTTGCGGGTTGATGCTTAGTGTTTGCAGCCCGCTCGCTTTTAGCGTTTGCAGTCTTGGTTTAAGTGTTATTAGTTTACTCATCTATCTGTAATGTATTCGATTGATGGATGTTTGAGCAAAGCGAGCCCTTACCGTACTGATAAGCAAAGTTCGCTTTGACTATTCGACCGAAGCAATGCCGTCGCAATCATGCCCGCCATCTGCGAGATGCATTCGCCATCAAACACGATGTCAATCTGACACGCGCCCGGTTTGCCTTCAATCACTGTGTAAAGGTCATAGCCTCTGTATTCTTGACGTGGGCGGTCTGAATAATCGAAGTATTCTTTATTTTGCCCGGGTTTGTGCCACGGATTTTTGACTACGATTTGATTCATTTTCTTGCCTCACTTCTAACTTTTGCCAGTTCTTTTTTGAACTTTGTGACGTAAAGCGCATTAAATACCTTGGCTTTTGAGAAAGCCCGCTCAAATGCCGCTTTTGCCGACTGCCATTCTGGCGTGATTTTTACATGGTCTGGTGTCAATCCATTGCCTAGCTTAGATAAAGGCTTCAACGCCTCACTTGCGGCCTTCAAGTCAGCATCAAGCGATGCAGCTATCTTTTGCGCATTCTCAAAGCTGAGCGTGTCGAATTTTTTATTGTAGGGTTGGTTTGAAATCATGCTCAAGCACTCATCGCTTGCGCAGCGTTGTATTTAGCCATTTTCCAAGTTGAGCGACTGCGTGCTTCAGCTTCCCGGCGTGGGCGATCAGCTTCGATGATCTTAACCAACTCACAATTGATCTGGCCTTTGGCGTATTTGCTGTACTCAGAATGAGTAGCATCTACGATTGCTTTCAGAGGCTTCAGCAGTTCATAGCGCTCTTTTGATTTTAAGCCAATAGCTGCGAGGCGATCACGCTCTGCATTGTAAGCTTTGGCTGCGCTTGCTGCAATTTTCTTGAGTTCTTCGATTTTTGCTGTGTTCATGTTACTCTCCAAATAAGTTGCTGATGTGTGTATTATGCGCCTGTTTTAGGCGCATATCAAGCATTGCAGCAACTATTTTCTAGGTATTTTCCCTAGGTTTTGCATCAAAATGAATAAACGACATCACTAAATTGTTGTCTCTCTTGCTTCAATTTCCGCACACATTTGACGCAGGTCTTTTTCTTGCACATCCTTCGCGACTGGCCGGATGTCATATTTATGATGTGTCTCGCAAATGTGAGCCACGCCAGATTCTGGGAAATTATCGTAACCCCACTTGCCGGGTGTGTTATTAATCATGATGGATTACTTTTTAAGACGCGACAAGTGTGTGGCCGTAGTACCCTTGCTGCAAAATATATCTTTTGCCTTGCACACAAATGATTTCGTGCGACTCATGCAGTTTTCGGCTAGCCGCCGCAGCGGCCTCAGCCGTCTTGTGCGTCGAGTAACCTTTGCCACCATAATACGCAGCTCGCACAACAGCAAATTTTGCGCCTGCGTTAAATTTAATCTCGCGGTCAAAATCTGAGCTTGCAATGTCGTGGATGCTACCTGTGTTGCTCATTTTTTGTGGGATTGTGTAAACTGTCATAATTAATCTCCTAGATTTTGCCCCGCGTTATTGCTTGGCAATGTCTGTATTATGCGCCAGATTATGGCGCATATCAAGCATTGCATAAACTATTTTCTAGGTATTTTCCACTAGGTTTTGCATCAGAATGAATAAACGACAGCACCAAGTCTCGCATATCTCGCTCATCTCGCGCCTCTAGCTCGCTTTTAGATCGCGCTGAAATTTCCCCCGCTTTGTAGCGGGTTTCTCTAACTTTGCTGTTTTTCAGATGGCGCTTGTACAAGTCAATAATCTCTTGCGTGGCTTCTTTTGGTGTGTAGATGTATTTCAAAATTGAACTTTTACAAAGCCACCAATTTCTTCGGCCTTTTTAATTGTTAGTGTCCACTTACTATCATCTACACCAATAGCGTCAGATAGTCCATCAAGCCCGGCCTTGCAAGCTGATAACATGTTGTCCATATCCCGTGCTCGTCGGTCTGGCGGGTAAAACGTGAGCGACAAGTTTAGCGGAGCGTCTGGCAGCGTTGTTGCTCCTTGCGCCTTGGCTTGCGCCCACCATGCGCTTCGTAGTTGTTTTTTTAACTTTGCTGTTTTTGCCCAGTGCAAACGGCTGTTCGGGCTTAGTCCGCTTGGCGGCCAAGGCAGGGTTAAGATCATGCCAGCCCCTTATCCAAGGCCAGATTGACGGCCTGCATGCGCTTTACAACAGCCTCGGGCACAGTTACATTGATATTTGGCCTGCCCTCGGTGTATTGCCGAAAGTTCCGGGCGCTGCAATGGCCTACACGCTGGGCTAGCCATGCGTTGGGGAGGCTGTGTTTTTGGGCTAGGGGCTTGAATTGTGCGGGAGTCATAGTGTTTTACCAATTTCAGCAGCCGCAAAAACTATTGCATGAGCATCATCTGTTAATTGCCCGCCCCATTGGAAAATATGAGGCTCGCTATTTATTGAGCAATGCACGTTGCACAGCTCAAAGTCAATAACCAATTTGAGATCACGCGCCAATCTGTAACGGTCACCATAATTTGTGAGTGGATTCCACCTGGGCGCATGTGGCTGATCTATTCTGGCAAAATTTTCCTCGCCTTTTTTTCCCCAAACGTGTACTTGATAACCCGCCGCCTTCGCAGCAAGCTCTAGCATTTCTTTGTCTCTCATGATGTTGTCTCTCTTGCTTCAATTTCCGCGCACATTTGACGCAGGTCTTTCTCTTGCACATCCCCCAAAGCAGCCCTCGCAGCATCCCTCGCAGACCATGCAGCAGCCCTCGCAGCATCCCTCGCAGACCATGCAGCAGAGCTCTCATCAGACCTCGCAGCATCACTCGCAGACCATGCAGCAGACCTCGCAGCATCCATCGCAGACCATGCAGCATAGCTCGCAGCATCCATCGCATCAGCCAGTTCATCTGCTGTAGCTTCACCATTTGCAAAGCGCTCAGCTACATCTATCGCGTCAATACTGCGCTGATCTGTCATTAGATGCTGAACAGCTCTTGCGCATCGAACTGCATATAGCCGCTTCTCTCGCTCATAAGCCTCAACGGCTCGCAGACACCACAGCGCATCATCAAGACCGTTACTATCTAGAATAGCAATGATTGACAACGGCTCATCGTCGGATTTCGTCTTGCCAATATTAGCTAGAAGCTTTTTCCATCCTGACTCGCATGGTGAGCAAGCGCGGATTTGATTAAGTGTAGTCTTCATGATGTTGCCTTTTCAATTGCTGCACGGGCTTTTTGCATATCAGCAAGCGCTTTACCTTTTCCCGTAATCTCAGGATGAGACCTATAAACGTATTCGAGGCATTGCAAAAGCTCAGTCAAAGCCTCCAAAAGCCCAGGAGCTGCGGCTATTAGTCTGGCGTTTGCTATGCCTATAGTTGTGGCGTGAGAGTTAATGCTTGCCAGATGATAGCCATCACCATCAATTTTGTTCGCATTAATTGTCCATTCGCCGGGTGTGTGATTACTCATGATTCGACTTTATTTGAATATTGATCCTCTAGCCACTCATCCAGCTCTTGGCCGTCTTCGCTGCTCCACTCACACCAATCTGGCTTTCCGTCGCCTGCGTCGGCTTCGTATGCCTCAAGGCCTTGTGCGTTTGAGTAATCTGGCTTAATACGGTTTTTAAACTGAAATAAGTCGTAATTTACAAGCGCTGACATGATCTTTTTAGCTTCTTGCGGTGTAGTTACTGCAACGTGAAACGCTTTGCCGGGAATTTGTGGAATGTGCCATACGCGCAAATCGCCGATTTTTGGCTTGTGATTACTCATGGTGGATTTCTTTTAAAATCTGGTAATTTGCAAGGATTTAAGATCGCGCACTGTGCGCCCTGTAATTCTGGCTAGCTTTTCCCACGCTTCTTGTGCAGAGTAAGAAAAAACAACGTATTCATCGCCCCATGAAGTCTGCTTTGCAAGCCTGTAGCCGCCATGTGGCCGGCTAAACAAAATTCCGCTGATATTGCTCATAATCATTCTCTTAAAACCGCCCGCTTAATTGCTTGGCATGACTGTATTATGCGCCTGATTATGGCGCATCACAGGCATTGCAGCAACTATTTTCTAGGTATTTCCCCTAATAGGCAAAGACACATTTTTAGGTCACTTTCCTAGCGCTACAAGCTCTGCAACAGTCCTTTCATGCGCATGATTCCAGAGGTCTATGCGCTCTTGTTTTGATAGCGTGTTGCCTTGGTCAATCTCGTGATGGTGATACAGGCACAGTGCAGTTGTGTATATGTGACTGGCCTTAATTCCGCGCCCTTTTCCGTGGATGGCTTGATTCGAGTGAGCGGCTTACGTCCAAGGATGGCCGCACAATTGACACGGTAGCGTTGCCACGGCTTTGAGTAGGGTTTTGCTGCGGATGTATTAAAATTTAGGGTGCTGCATCAATTTTAATCTTTACCCGGCCATCAGCAATATCCAGATAATAAAAAGCAAAGCACTCCCCGCTGTCTGGCAAATTTGCCG
>JAYVHZ010000205.1:0-3236 GCA_043770645.1 Undibacterium sp.
TTCTTGAACAGTAAAAATCTTGTTACGAGCACGCTCATACTCAATGCCATGCGTGACACCAACGCTAGAAGAAACGACTTTGGCTTTCAGATCACTCAATTCAGCGATATTTGCATTTTCGGAACCATATGAAATTGCCCATACAGGCAAGCTTAGTACTGGCAAAGAAAACCGAAATTGTTCTAATCGTTCATTTGATTTCGAAAAGCCATAAATTATACCCTCGCCTCGAGTTACTTCTAATTGCGCGCGTTTCCACGGCAAGATCTCTATCGAAAACTTCAGGCTAGCCGCACGCTCAAAATACTTAAACACTTTTAGCACTTCAGGTGTTACAGGAATCTGCTTACCCTTAGAATCTAAATTTTCTGGGTAATACAACTTTACATGACGGACACTTTCTGCATTTGAGAAAACATTAACTGTGCACAAAGCGAAAACGATTAGAAATTTACGTAAAAATCGACTATTAGACATAGTAAAAACTCAGCACAAACTCGACGCAGCGAGTATGAACTGTTTTTATCATCACTATTAAATATATTTCCACAATGCATCAAAAGTACCACATTTTCTATCTTCACTCCTTCGCTTCTATTCATTTTAGCCGATCGAAATTGATGAAATTATCATTATTCAACTCAGCAATACCTAAAATGACAGTTACAAAAATCATTTGACCAGCAGAGCACCACCAATATTGAAGCGTTTATCGCACTGGCCAAAGTCAAACTACTGCGCATCACGCTCATTATGCTTTTTGCGATAAATTTTTCGGCTGTTACGATTTTCTTGTGCGTGCAATTTTGCCCGCTCCGTATCGGTAACGACACCGTCGGCTTTCGCGGCACGCTTGTCTGCTTGAATTTTGGCTTCACGTAATTCCAAATTAGCCGCTTCTTTTGCAGTTAGTTCACCCGACCTGATTCCGTCACCAATTCTCTTCTGATGCTGAATCTGACGTTTTGTCACATTTGGTGTCGCAGTTTCTTGCGCAAATACTGGAACCGAAATAGTGGCAACAAATATTGTTGCCAATAAGCCGGAAATAATTCGAACTGTCTTCATCGCGTCATCCTTTATCAGTAGGTTGTATGGCTCATCAATTAATGCAAATCATTTGCATTTGACTATAACGCTAGCTAAATAAATTTGACGACGATAATTTTGTAAAGGACGTAAGTGTTTGTAACCGCAATCAATTATTTGCCAAATTCCGCGGAGATTAAATCAATTCTGTCAGTACAAAATCCATCCACACCCCACCCAAAAATCTCTCTTGCTCGCTCTGGCGAATTCACCGTGTAGCAAAACAAACCAAAACCGGCATCTTTTACTTTTGCAGCCCAATCTGGCGTTAAGTTCTTGTGATTGGTATGCAGAGCAATCGCATCAAGCGCATTTAAGGAACTCTCCCAATTCGCTTCATAGTTATCGACTAGGAAGCCACGTGCGATTTCTGGAGCTTGTTGTTTTGCGCAATGTAAGGCAGCGAAGGAAAAAGAGGAAAATAAGGGTGGAACAGCTTCCGCACCACGCTGGCGCAACAAAGCTTGTGTGACAGCAGCGACTACGGTTCCAGTTTGCTCTTCATAACCAGGCACAGGTTTGATTTCCACATTCATCCAAATTTGATGTCTATGACAAAACTTAAACACCTCTTCATAGCTCGGCACTAATACCTGTTCAAAACGAGAATCGAACCAAGAGCCAGCATCCATCTTCAATAAATCTTCGGCGAGAGTTGCCGCAACTTCGCCCTCACCGCGAACAGTTCGGCCAAATTCATGATCATGCATCAGCACAGGCACGCCATCCTTTGATAACATGACATCGAACTCCACCGCATGAAAACCATAATCTAAACCACATTGCATCGCAGCCAAAGTATTCTCTGGTGCAAGACTACCACCACCACGGTGAGCAACAATTTTAGGATATGACCACATCGCGTGCCTCTTCAAATATCGGATAAAAAGAATACAGAATATATGCAAAACTCTACACCACACAAGACAGCACTTGGGCACATTCGTGTCTTGGATCTGACACGCGTTTTGGCAGGCCCTTGGTGTTCACAAAATTTGGCAGATCTTGGGGCGGATGTAATTAAAGTCGAACGCCCAGATGTTGGGGACGATACACGTAGTTGGGGGCCGCCTTACTTACGTGATGAAGAAGGTCAAGAGACGAGCGAAGCTGCCTATTATTTGTGTGCCAATCGGGGGAAACGAGCGATTACTGTGGATATATCCAAGCCACAAGGTCAAGACATTATCCGAGAACTGGTGATGCAATCAGACGTGGTAATAGAAAACTACAAAGTTGGTCAACTAAAGAAATATGATCTGGACTACGACACTTTAAAGCAAATAAAACCTGATCTGGTGTATTGCTCAATCACAGGCTTCGGACAAGACGGCCCCTACGCCCATCGTGCGGGCTACGACTTCATCATTCAAGGTATGGGTGGCTTAATGTCGCTCACGGGGGAACGTGACGATCTTCCCGGTGGAGGCCCACAAAAAGCGGGGGTTGCCATTACCGATTTAATGACTGGCATGTATGCAACAATTGCCATCTTGGCTGCGCTCACACACAAAGATCAAACTGGAGAAGGTCAATTTATCGACATGGCTTTACTTGATGTGCAGGTCGCGATGTTAGCCAACATGGGGTCGAATTATCTCAACAGCGGCAAGACGCCGAAACGGTGGGGTAATGCTCACCAAAATATCGTGCCGTATCAAAGCTTCGCGACGTCCGATAGTCATATTATTGTCGCCGCTGGAAACGACAATCAGTACCGCAAATTTGTACAAATTGGCGGTGAGCCTGAGTTGGCAGACGATCCGCGTTTTATCAGCAATCCTTTGCGGGTTCAACATCGTGATGTTCTGGTTCCATTATTAAAGGATATGGTCAAACGTCAATCCAAAAAGGCATGGATACGGGCATTAGAGACGGCTGGAGTCCCATGTGGTCCAATTAATGATCTGGCCGAAGTTTTTCAAGACCCACAGGTACAGGCACGTGGAATGCAGATGCAAATGCCCCATCCAACAGCCGGAAAAGTTCCTTTGGTTGCAAGTCCGATCAAGTTATCAAAGACCCCAGTTCGTTACGAACAAGCGCCTCCGTTACTTAGCCAACATACAGAAGAATGCTTGCGCGAATTGCTGCATCTTGACGATGAAAAAATTGCCATGCTAAAGGTCGAAGGGATCATTTAGATG
>JAYVHZ010000206.1:0-7981 GCA_043770645.1 Undibacterium sp.
CTTGCTAGTTGGTTGCTGCGGCATGCGGAAAATACTTAGAGCGCGCTGTTGACCACGGCAGTTCTCACCACCGAAATAATTCCTAGCCAGTTTCCACTAGCGTAGTGATTGTAGGCCTCGTTATCATCTCGGAACACGACTGAGTGATAAGCCCATTTTGTAGAACCACCTTCGTTAGCTGCGGTGCCCATCGTCAAATCATTACATAGCCAATCGCTAGGATTGCATAAAGAGCGTCCTGAGCTACCAGCAACACCACCTGTGCTGTGATAAGACACGGCCTCATCGTCTTGTCCTGGCAGTATCCCTGAATACAATGTACCTTTGGCACCGGCATACATGTAGAACCAAACATTCGCTGTATTGTTATGGTTATACATAGCACGAGCCGTGGTGGTTTTCAAATCTTTGACTAAAGGTTCAGTGAGTGCCCATGAGCCCGCATCGGATAACTCTGAGCCGCCGCCAGCACCAGATGCTGCGCGTACCCACTTGATGTTCCAACCCGTCTGTGCGGTACCGTCCGAGTTACCGCATTGCCCTGCAGAGTTTGCCACCGCATTTTTCTTCATGCGTGAAGAGCTTCCGTAATTCGCCAGTGTATAACCCATCATCAAATCACCTGCACTATGGGTGGCGACATAGCACCAATTATTGCCCGTGCAAAAGCAGTCGAGTGCATCGCGGATTTTGCCGTTTTGCGATGCGATGCTGTTATAACCATCCCAATTTACAGCTTTCTTGTTCACACCTGCGGCAGTTGAAGCTGGTCCCCAATAAGTAAAGCTGCCGTAATTACCAACGACACCGCCGCCACCGCGACCATTGACCCACAAAGTGTAATTTTCTGCACTGGCGATATTCGAAACGACAGCAGATGCCAGTAAAAGTATAGAGACAAGTAAACGTTTGAACTTCATCATGCGACTCCCATTGAGACCAACCTGAATGAAAAAACGAGAACACGATACGGATGTATTTTTATATCGCATCGTGACAAGACGACCGCCTGTGATTGTTGTGACGTAATCTGAATTACGCCGAGTTGAATGCAAGTGGTCTGCAGCGGATTATCAAAATCTGATCGCTTAGGGTCAATTTGCATTGCAACAAAAAAGCACGCGTGAAAAGCTTGGGAAAGCATAACAAACAAGTTGTTTAGCTATGAGAGAGCGAAGATTTATCGCAATTAGACACTGCGCTCTAAACGAATTTTTGGCTTAGAAAGTGTTGGGAAATCAGAACAAATACGTACGGGGATCGGTATGCTTGTTACCAATCTTGAGGTGAGAAGTTTGAGACTTCTCACCGATTGAAATTAGTAGTAGGGTGCACTAATTCCTTCTTGCGCCAGACTGTTTTGTATTGATGGACGATCAAACAGCATTTGTAGATAGCTTGTTAAGTGCGGGTATTCGCGTGCTGGCTTTGTCATTCCACGCGTCCAACGACATAGCATAAATAAAAACAAATCCACACAACTGAGTTCGTGTCCAAGTAGGTAAGCGCCTGGTGTCGTACTGAGTTGTGTATCGATATAGCTCAGCATATCCTCGACACGTTGTTCGGCATGCGCCTTCACTTGTGCTGCGCATGCTGCATCGTTGCTCAAACGCTCAGGGTAAAAATAGCTGAGTAATTCCGCTTGTAAGGTATTAGATAGATAGAGCATCCACTGATATAGGCGTGCGCGTTCTGTTGTACCGGAAGCAGGATTGAAATGTGGCATTTGTTTTGCATCCGCATATTTTTCAATCAGGTACAAACAAATTGCAGCGCTTTCGCTCAGATGAAGTTCGCCATCAATCAAAAAGGGTATCTTTCCTTTTGGATTCAGCTGTAAGTAAGCAGCTTCTTGGTGTTGTTGTTTCGTGGTGTCGACCAAAACTAACTCGTAAGCTAGTCCTAATTCTTCCAAAAGAAAGTGCGGGGCAAGGCAAGCAGTACCAGGGGAGTAATAGAGCTGGATCATAGGATCATCTTTCTTGAAATGGGAATTGCTTGTGAAATAGCTACGTGGCTATATTTTCGCATAAACCAAGAAAGAATTTTTTAATACGATGTGGCAGTTACGTAAAACAGCAGAAAGCTGTAAAGCAGGGCTGAACAACTTGAGTGAAATTTACTGTTCGAACCATGAGGTATAGATCGGAATCATCGTCCTCATGGATGTGAATACAGAATACCTGACGACCATTGAACGCCAGTGTCGATGTGCGCTTAACGGGAATTCATGGACTGAAGATTTCGCTTAGCTGGCTTTATAGAAAAGATATTCTGCCTGATATTTCACTAATTTCTTTGCCCCCAGATTGTCGATCGAGCAGCTATCAGTTGGCGCAATACCGCCTATCGTATTTAAGCGCTGGATATAGGTGATGTCCGTCATTGCACCCATGGTATTGGCGTTGGGGACCGCGTTCGCTTTGACCAATTGCAAAGGAATTGCTGTCGCAGAAGCTGGTGAAATCGCGACTTGCTTACCAGTGATTTTGCTACCATCATTTGATTCCCATGTTGGACCACCATAATACTTACCGACCACCATGCCATTTTTGTCCGTTAATACTGCATTCGGTCCCGCAAACACCCATTCATAGACCACCGAGTTATTTGCTTTGACTCGACATTCATAGTTTAAGTCGCCTGCGCCGACAGCGATCATGACTAACTTGTTGCCAGCTGGGACGCTGACAGGTGCAGGTGTTTCAGGCGCAATTAAAGTAGAACCGCATGCCGTCAGTGCAACCAAAATGGATGATGCTGCGGCAATGTGTGCGAGGCGAATTGTTTGTTTCATGTCATTTTCCAAAAAAATAAAAACGAAAAAGTGCGTCTTTTCCAACAAGCGACGCGTATTTGCGATACCAAGCCATATACGGCGCCGCGAGCGAATCGGATTCAGAAATTGGTAAAAATAGATGAAATAAGGTGTAATTTTTATTCGGAGTAATGATCCTAGATTCCCCTGTTCACCGTTTTGGTGAGATCGCTACGGAAACGATTGCACATTTTTCCGCGCCTTTGGACTGCGTTGTTTTTCCTACGCAAAAATTTCCGTTTCTGTATTCATTTGACATTTTCTAACAAGGTTTTGTAAAAAAGTGAGTAAGTTGTTGAGGAAAAAATGCGCATTTGAGATACATTAATTCTTAAGAGATACTTACCGTTCGAGTTGCACTATAACTTGAACGAAATATTTGAAAACGTCTATTTTGCAAGGGTTTTTGTGCAAACAACTAGTTTACGAAGCATATTAAAATCTGCCACTGCCAGCGAACACGCGGCGCTTGAAGCGCTTCCTTGTCAGCAACGCCTACTGGCTGCAGATTGTCAGATAATTGATTACGCACGAGTGTTGCATGGCTATGGACGAGCGATCGCTGCTGTCGATCAAGAGTTGTTCCATCTTACTTGGCCTGAATCTTGTCCGTATCTGCCCCGGCTACCTTTGCTCAATCAGGATTTATTAAGCTTGTATCCAGGGGCAGCGAAAGTGAGTTCGCACTTGTCATCGCACGCTTTACTTCATCCTTGGGGCATTCGCTACGTGATTGAGGGAATGAGCTTAGGCGCGCAGTGGATGCTGGCTAAAGCCGCTATTTTTCGCAATCCTCTTGCTCGAGAAGCTTCCTCGTTTTTTCAGTTTCAACCAACGCCTTGGCCGAGATTTTGTGATGATCTTGAAAAATTAGGCACAAGTGGAGAGGTCGTGGCTGAAGTGACCGCCGCCGCTAATTGGATGTTTCAAAAATTTCGTCATGAACTCAGTGCTGAGTCAGCGGGATTATCACCAAAACTGCTGGCTAGTTGACTTGTCGTTGATGTGAACTAGCTGTATGAATTGCTATTTGCCCTATCTTTCTAATTTGTCTTACTCGTCATTAATTGGGAGTCTACAGTCATGAGTGGAATGGACGTACGCGAAGAACTACTGAAACGATGCCAAGAGATTCCTGTGATTTCGCCTGGTACCATACAGGACCACGGTGCGCTCATTGCAATCGATAGGCGCAGCCTGTCAATTGATTATGTTTCGGAAAACATCGAATCGATTTTAGGTCAGCCTTCATCTCATTGGCTTAATCAGCGCTTTCGCCCTGACTTGCATGAACTTTTTCCTTTACTCGTTTCTGCAATTGAAAGCGGTGATGAGTCTAGTTATGTAATACAGTCCGATGCTGTAGAAATGCGCGTGAGTCGAAATACTTCGCACTGTTTGATTGAATTTTTTCACTTTCCCGAGACGACGGCGCCAACTTCGTTTTCATGGAATAAATGTAGCCATGCATTATTGAACGCGCCGGATCTCGGTAAATTACATCATGCCGTAATGGAAGCTTTGCATGCACTGATTCAGTTTGATCATTTGATGGTGTATCGCTTTGATGATAAGTGGAATGGCAGTGTTGATGCAGAGTGGATTCATCCACATGCCAAGGACAATTATGAGTCTTATCTTGATTTGTGCTTTCCCGAATCGGATATACCGGTTCAGGCGCGTAATATGTACACCCATTATTGGGTTCGTAATACGGCCGATGTCAATACGATTCCAATCGCCCTGCATGCCAACTCATCGACACCTCTATTGTTAGCCCCTGTCTACCTACGCAGTGTCGCTCCTAGCCATGTTTTGTATTTGAAAAATATGGGTGTCACAGCCAGCTTTTCTTTATCCATTATGGTCGATGGCAAACTGTGGGGATTGTTAGCTGCGCATCACAATTCTCCAAGGCCGCTCAGTCCCGCAATGATGGAAACGGCGGAAGAACTGGCGAGACTTTATTCGTCTTTACTAACGCTGATTTTGCGAAGAGAACATCATCAATGGCTAGATCAGCATACGGCTTTCATTAACTCGCCTACGCTCGCCGCAAGTCAGGGCAAAAGCCCGCTCGATATGAGCGAAGAAGTGTTGCAACACATGTGCACCCAATTTAATTGTCACGCGGCCTTGATTTGGGATGGTGAGGTCAAGGCTTCATTTGGAGAAATCGTTTCCGAGCAGTTTTTGTCGGATCTGGTGGCGCGATTGCAAAAATGCACATTTATTGAGCATGTTTTCCAAACCGATAAATTACGCGACCATTTTCCTGAACTTAAGGAAAATGGTATTGCTGGTGTGCTTGCTATGAGTGCACCGATCGAAGCAGGGCGTGCTGTTCTTATGTTGCGCAAAGAAGAACCACAAGAAATAGCTTGGGGGGGCGATCCTCGCTTAGAGGCAATGGCAATCGAGAAGGGGATGCTCAGCCCACGAAATTCCTTTCAAGTATGGAAGCAGACGCTGCATGGTGTTAGTCGGCCGTGGACCACCGCTGAGATCATAGTAGCAAAAGCATTCTCAAATAAATTGATGATGGCTAACGCAAGCTTAGGGACTTTAGAGAGCGCACAAAAGACCGCTAAATTGAATTTGCTGAATATGTTATTGCACGATATTGGTAACGCCTTGTCAGGAATTTCAGGTGGTGCGACACACCTACGACAACAGACGCAAGATCAAAGCGCTTTGCAGAATTTAAAACGCCTGACAGATTATTTCGGCTCGCAAATCGTGCCTCTCGATCATGCCTTAGGCGCGGGGCGCGGTGGTGCAACTTTTCAATTGCTGACGGAAATTCAAATGACGATGGAGAAAGCCTTTGATAGTATCCATCAAGCGACCGATTGGATAGAAACAAGTGTTACCCATGCGCGGGAATTACTTGATTTGCAAAAAACCTATGCACAATCGAGCAGTCAATATTCGAGAGAGTGTCAGGTCGTGGAATTACTGAGCGATGCACTGAGTGTATTGAGGACGAATATCGACAGTCGTGGCACAGTCACGATAAAACTCGCTGAACGCCTTCCCGCCTTGACTGTCGATAGAAGTAAATTGATGCAAGTGATCATCAACCTGATCAAGAACGCGTTTGAAGCTTGGGACGCACGGCTTGATGATAAACCAAAATTAGAGCTTCAATTAACTGCTTTTACCAAGGATGAGGTGCTCTACATTGAAGTCAAAGACAATGGATGTGGTTTTACTGCTGATATGGCGAATAAGCTATTTATTGAGAATTTTTCCACCAAGGATCGCTCTTCTGGGCTTGGCTTAGCGAACTGCAGGCGTCTTGCTCACAATACCGGAGCAGATCTCGATCTGAGTAGCGCTGGAGTCAACACAGGAGCTACTGCAACCATTAGCATTCGTAAGGAGCTCTGGATATGAACGCCTTAAATAATCGTATTTTGATTGTCGATGATGAAGAATCAGTGCAAAAAAATATTGAGCTGTGTCTTAATCAAAACATCCAACAAAATATCGCATTAGAAAATGCCGCTGCCGCCTTGTTTGGCGAACCAGTTCCAGAAAAAAAATCTGACGCCTTACAATTTTCCTTGCGTTGCGTCAGCACGGGCAAAGCCGCCTTAGCGGAAGTCGAGCGTGGAATTAAGGAAGACCAAGAATACGCCGTGGTATTTTGTGATATGCGCATGCCCGGATGGGATGGTTTAAGAACGATAGAAGAAATTCGGCGGGTTGATCCCCGAATCGAAGTCGTATTTCTTACCGCTTTCTCTGATCACAGTATTGAGGAAATATCGCGTAGCGTAGGCGTGAACATTTCATATATGAGTAAGCCATTTTCGCGCCCGGATTTGAGGCAAATGGCGACCCGATGTATTGTTGACTGGAATAAGGCGAGGGAGTTAGAACGCTTCGTAACCACGCTCTCTTCTTTGAGAGGTGATGACAGTGATATTGAACGTGTCCTCGACTATGTCGCAACACAGTTATGTCAATTTTTAGATTCTGAATCAGCCTCAATCGCTGAGATGCAGGATGGTAAACTGGTGCTGCGCGCAGGGACTGGCAGTTTAGCTCGACAAGAGATCTTTGATTCCGTACAAACGGCGTTGCCTAATCTACCTTATGAAGGGGAACCAATGACCATTGAAGGCGTGCGGGTTGTCCCCATACTTTCATTTGGCCTAGCATTAACGGTGGCATCCGACCGTCAGCTTAGTCCAGAAAAAAATCATCTGATCAATGTTTTTCTCGAACACGCGGCAGTCAGTTTGAAAAATTGCCGTCTACATGGGCTGCTATTAGAAAAAGAGAAGATGGCGGAAATCGGCCGAACCATGGGCTATGTGTGCCACGATATTCGCGGCCCATTGGGGCAGGCTGAGGTCTACTTGAATTTATTGAAAAATCCTGCGATCTCGCCATGGCCTGTGGAGCTGCTGCATGAGAAAATTATCCGCGCTTTGCATCAAGCCAGAGAGTTATCGGACGATATTTTACTCTATGCAAATAGCAATATTCACATCAACGCAGTCATCACGAATTCGTCCGAAATTGTGACCCGCGATATTGATTATTGGTTGCATTTAGCCGAAATTAATCGAGTTGAATTTGTTCAAGACATTGGCGAGCATCACGAGGTATTGATCGACGCGCGACGATTGGTTCGTGCGGTGACGAATATCATCAAGAATGCGATTGAAGCCTGTGCTGGCAAAACGGTACGAAGAGTCACGATGTCGATGCATACAACGGAAACGGAGTTGCTGATTACCATTGCTGATACCGCCGAAGGCATTCCGGAACAAGTCATGCAAAATTTATTTAAACCGTTCGCCTCGGTGGGGAAATCGCATGGTACTGGTTTTGGATTGGCGATCGCACATCAAGTCGTTCTTTTACATCATGGCGTGATTGATGTGACTAGCGACTCTTCGGGTAGTCAGTTTGTAATTCGATTGCCTTTGAAGTGAATGGTATGGAGATTTGATGATGTGGCCGGCATGGCTAACATCGACACCGAGGCTCGTGAACCTGGCGAGCTATTCGTGTCTTTTTAGAGAAACGCAGATCAATTTACCTCTAGCGTTTTTGATAGTTTGAAATTTAGCGATGCCTATGCCGCGGGTCTTCTTCTTCTTCTTCTTCTTCTTCTTCTTCTTCTTCTTCTTCTTCTTCTTC
>JAYVHZ010000207.1:0-2212 GCA_043770645.1 Undibacterium sp.
TTACGTATGAGCCTAAAGCGTCAACCGGATTCCGCAAATGCCTATGCACTTTTGGCGCATGCAATTGAGCTGCAAGATCGTGCACAAGAAGCTTTGCAGGTGATACAACAAGGTTTGCAGGTTAAACCAAACGCTTATTTGTACGCAACTTTAGGAAATATTAAATTTAAACAGGGTGATTTTGTGGCTGCGGCCGCTGCATTCTCAAATGCAGCATCTCCACAAAAAGGGGTATCTGGAAGTTACTTTCGCTGGTTTGAATTGGCCGAGGCTTTAATGTGGATACCTGGCCGTGAGAAAGAAGGTTTAGCGGCCTATGAGCGAGCCAGAAAATTGCTGGAAATTCGTTTGAATCGCTCGCCTGATGATGAAGTGCTAATGGTTGAAATGAGTATGATTATGGCGCGCTTAGGTGATTTTGCTCAAGCAAAAGTGTTGGTGCAGCAGGCTTTAAAACTTGCGCCAAATCAGCCAGATAGATTGTTTTCTGCAGGTTTGACGTTCGAATTGATGGGGCAGCGCGAGGAAGCCTTAGGCGCTATTTTGAAGGCGAAAAAATTTGGATTTTCTCAACGAAGAATTGAGACTCATCCCATATTGACTAATTTATGTAAGGACTCACGATATCGATAATTGTTGCTGAAGCTTGGGCTTCAAATTCTCCAAAGATAATCGCGAGATTTATTCATACTGAAATTACACTGCAGACAAGATGAAATATGAGTACAGCACTTTATTCAAAGATACGGTTTATTTCTTATGCGATTCCAACTGGGCCAGAATTATCGGCTGTTGGAACAGGCGTCTACTTAGGGAACCCAAATACAGCCAAGGACATAGCAGCCCGCATTGCGATCTTGAAACATGCAGTAGATACTGCGAAAGCACAATTGCCCGCCGGTGAGAGCAGTGAGCAGATCATTAATTTATTCATGGCACCGGAATTTTTTTTCCATGGCACGCAAGGACCTTATATCTATGCGACTGAAAATGAAGATCCATTGCCTAAATTATTGAGTGAATTGGCGCTTGTTTTCAATAGTAATGATTACCCAAACTGGACCTTTGTTTTTGGTACAGCGGTTACTGCCCGGGTGGCTAATATTGACAATGTATTCGCGTCAGAAAGCGTGATCGCCCGCAATGCGATTGTTGCCACCTTGGCGCAGCAGTTGCAAAATGCCTCGGGTGCTACCTATCAATTGATATCAAACACCTTACGAGATTTTATTGATGATTGCCAAGATGCACCTAACCTGATCGTGCGAGATAGAGCATTAATCGTCAGTAATATTTTGTTAGATACACCCATTAGTGACTTGCAAACTAATCTGATGATGACGGAAAAGTACAATTTATCCGAAGAAGATTTTATTCTTTGCGCGGCACCTGGTATTACTAATGTGGTGACTGAACAGATGGTCGGTTATGACCGTATCGATTTATCCAATGGCGATATCAAACATAGCGCTTTCGATAAATACGCTATTTTCAGACAAAATTACGGCAAAGATAATTTTCCTCAATATGTCGATTTTGCGGTGGAGATCTGTCTTGATCATGACGACGCGCGCTTGCGAAACAATTTAGGATTGGAGCCGTTTCCTAGTAAGGGAAACGCCGTGCACGTGCAATTAATTCCATCCTATGGCTCGCAAATTGTTCAGGAAAGTGTCGTCGCTGATCAATTTGGATTCGTGTTTAATTGTGATGGACAAGTAGCGTTCGATGCGAGCGTTGTCCCTCAACAGGGCGATCTTTATGGCGTACAGTCTGTGTATGCTAGTTACAGCGACGGAGCATACGCGGCACATTCTCAACTTGCGCGTGTGCAGACGGCAGCACAGGGAAATGATCCCAATGATAATTCCGCCAGTTTTGAAGTTCTGTCCGCTGCTGATGTGACGGTCATTACACTTAATCCGCCTGCTTTAGTCGATGGTGTTTTTGCGAATTATTTTGCTGGCGGACCTGGTGCGATCCATATCTTTGGATTGAACCAACCCTATACAAT
This sequence comes from Undibacterium sp., assembly GCA_043770645.1. GTDB lineage: Bacteria > Pseudomonadota > Gammaproteobacteria > Burkholderiales > Burkholderiaceae_D > Undibacterium. The sequence goes on from JAYVHZ010000207.1 coordinate 2,015, forward strand.
GTACCCGGCTCAGTCCTGAGTTGAGCGTTCCAGCAGCGATCAGTGGAGTTGGGGATAGGTTATGGCACGACCTTTGCTGACGAAAAACTGTGGCAGCAACATTACATGTTGTTCGTGATTTTGTCTTTGTAACTCGTTGTGAATTTTTTTAATTATGAATGGAGAATGGTAAATGACTCAGCAAGCAAGCGATAATTC
>JAYVHZ010000208.1:0-1516 GCA_043770645.1 Undibacterium sp.
TGCTACTGCGCAGTCAGACGATGTGAAAAGTATTGATGGTATCGTTGCTGCTTTGTACGATGTAATTTCTGGTTCTGTTGGGCAAGCTAGGGACTGGAATCGGATGCGGTCTCTGTTTATTCCCGAAGCGCGAATTATGGCGATTTTTCCAAAGCGCGACTCGTCGGATATAGGAATGAGAATAATGAGTGTTAGTGACTATATCGCGAACTCTGGACCATTTTTGATAGAGACAGGCTTTCGCGAAAAGGAACTTGGTCGTAAGACCGAACAATGGGGTGAAATCGCACATATTCTTACAAGTTATGAGACGATCACCGAGAAAGATGGTGCCGTCAAACGAGGAGTCAACAGTGTGCAACTTATGAATGATGGGGTACGCTGGTGGATAATTTCACTATTGTTTGAAGCGGAAAGAGAGCAACTCCGATTACCTGAAAACTACCTAAAAGTATCAAAATGAAAGTGATAAATACAGATTCTAGATAGGCGTGCGACCGCGCTTATTTTACAAATGTTAAACGTAACCGAGCGCTTCTTAAGTGATCCCATAAGTAGTGTGTTTGGATTTTAATTCGGTTCGGATTTATCATCAGCCACAGAAGTTGTCTCGCTAGTAGGTGTATCGCCCGCCTCCTCACCTACATCGCCTCGTTCAGCGCGATTCTTTAATTTTTCTTCTTTCTTACGCTTTTTTGCCAATTCCTTCTGACGTTTTTCATATCCGTAATTTGGTGTGGCCACAATAGTCCTTTAAAGTTTTCGACACTGTAACACATGGCGGGAGCTACGCACTGCGTAAGGGGAGCCCAAGCCTAGATATGTGTTTGATGAGTCAATTTATGATGTATTTTTTCCTAAAGCAATTCTTTTGTATTGAAGGATTCAATATTCTCATTTAGTATCCATAAATCAATAGATGCTTGAAAGGGTATGCCATGAGTCAAACGCCTCCTGCAGTCAGTGGTACGAGTGAGGACAATCCTGAGTTAATGTACAAAGGTTTGGGTCACGTTGTTAGAGCTTTGCATGACGCGTTAACCTGGGTTGGTGCAGATGATATCTTGGCAGAAGCGTCAAACGAATTTCCATCGGCACGTGAACGACTAAATCATGTCGCCGTTTTGACCGAAAAGGCAGCAAATACGGTCTTGTCTAACGTAGAAACTACACTTCCCTTGCAACAAGCCACTACGAAAGAGGCTAACGCCTTACTAGCGCAATGGGACCAAGCGCCTATTGAAAGTTTGTCGAAAGAAGAATTATTGGCGCTTGCTCTAAGTACACGAAAATTCATTAATCAGACGCAAAGCAATACTCTGCAAACAGAACAAGCTTTATCAGACATCATGATGGCGCAGGACTTCCAAGATTTGACGGGGCAATTAATCAAAAAAGTCGTGACCTTATTAGAAAGAACGGAGACTGATCTTTTGGGGCTGCTGATTAGTGGCGCACCTGATGGTGCCATTTCTGCAAAGAAAAAGGATGATTTATTGGCTGGTCCAGGCTCAGT
>JAYVHZ010000209.1:0-5509 GCA_043770645.1 Undibacterium sp.
ATCTTCTTTGGATAAACGCCGGGAAATTTCCCACCCATAGAGATGCTCCCCCATGGTGCGCCAGCGGCCAGTGCCAACTGAAATGCGATCACGATCAAAGTGAAAAACGCGTAAATTTTTGCAGCAGTGATTGCACTGATGAGCGTAAGGAATGAGGTAGACATAGAGCGATCCAGATATTTTTGTAGGCTTAAGACTTCGGGAACGACAATATAACGCAAGATCTGCCATCAGAGTTAAGCAAAAAATCTGGATCGTTATTTTATCTGATTACTAACATGAATTAATTGGTGCAACCCTGATACACCGACCGCCTCCTCCGCAGGCGGTGGACTGTTTGATGCGAACTAAGCAGGTCTTTGTCCAATCGATATCGGCGAAAAATGGAATCGACTGTTGATCAGCATCAGCACCGCAGACACCGGTATTGCAGCATATAGCGGGATCGAAAGCTGGTAATGCGTTGCTATTGATACTTTTAAAAATCTTCCGTTGAAATGAATTTTCTGTTGATTCGATAATTCCATCATTGTAGAATTGTCGTAACTTACTCAAGGTCAATAAAACATCATGCAAACCAAAGAAGCCATCACGGCACTCGCCGCATTAGCACAAGAGTCACGCCTTGCCATCTTTCGCCTCTTGGTACAGATCGGCCCACAAGGCCTAGCCGCCAGTAAAATCGCCGAAATGCTAGGTGTTCCACCATCCTCTTTGTCGTTTCATCTTAAAGAACTGTCCCATGCAGATTTAGTGATGTCGCGCCAAGTGGGGCGCTTTGTCATCTATTCCGCGAATATCGCCAATATGAATACCTTACTCAGTTTTTTGACTGAGAACTGTTGTGGTGGCAACCCTTGTTTCGCGACCGCGATGCCCAACTGCTGCGACACAGAATCAAGCACCAACTGATTCCACTCATTCGACTCGTTTAAATCCATATCAGCATTAACCAAGGAAATTTTGTGAACGTTCTATTTTTGTGTACAGGCAATTCATGCCGTTCAATTTTAGGTGAAGCGACATTCAATCACCTCGCGCCATCTGGCTGGATGGCGATGAGTGCAGGTAGCAAGCCGACGGGTGAAGTGCATCCGCGCTCGATCGCCTTGTTGCAACGCGAAGGGATCGCGGTTGACGGTTATTTCAGTAAATCATGGGACAACTTGCCAGCAACACCCGACATTGTGATCACTGTTTGCGCCAGTGCAGCGGGCGAAACTTGCCCAGCTTATCTGGGACCTGTCATGCGTACACACTGGGGCGTCGAAGACCCTGCGCATGCCACCGGTACCGATGCAGAAATTGACGCAGCATTCCAAAAAGCCTATGGGATTTTGCGTGCGCGCATCGAGACTTTTTTTGCACTCCCTCTAAGCACACTGGCACTAAATAAAGATGAATTCAAACAAGCCTTGGATAACATCGGAGCCTTGCAAGCATGAGTTTGACGAAACGAGTCGTTGCAGAAGGCTTAGGCACTGCATTCTTATTGGCCATTGTTGTTGGCTCCGGCATCATGGCAGAGAGGCTAGCTGACGGTAACGTGGCAATTGCTTTGTTAGCCAATACGATTGCCACAGGTGCGGGTTTGATCGCTCTGATTTTAATGTTCGGCACGATCTCGGGGGCGCATTTTAATCCTGTCGTGACCCTGTCCGAAGCATTTCAAAAAAACCTGCCGAGCAAAGACGTCTTGCCGTATATCGCGGCGCAAATTATTGGTGCGTTTGCTGGGGTCGCTGCTGCCCATGGCATGTTTGAAACGCCGATCTTTTTTGCATCCGAACACGTACGAACTGGCATGTCGCAATGGTGGAGTGAATTCATCGCCACCTTCGGTCTGATCGCTGTGATTATCAGTTGCTCGCGTAGTCGCCCCACTGTCACCCCGTTTGCTGTCGCGGCCTATATTACCGCTGCCTATTGGTTCACCTCTTCTACTTCGTTTGCCAATCCCGCTGTGACCTTGGCACGGGCGGCGACAAATACCTTTGCTGGTATCAGACCGATTGATGCGCCTGGTTTTATCGTCGCACAATTGCTTGGTGCTGCCGCTGCTACTTTGCTGTTTTGCTGGTTGTATCCAAAATCAAGCGAAGCAGGTTCAACCAATTAAATGCTCAAACCAATAACCTAAACAATCTTTAAAAACCATGACGATCACTATCTATCACAATCCCAAGTGCGGTACCTCACGCAATACATTAGCCTTGATTCGCAACGCAGGAGTCGAGCCGGAAGTCATCGAATATTTGATCAATCCGCCTAGCAAAACAAAACTGTTGGAACTGACTGCCGCCATCGGCAAACCCGTGCGTGACGTGATGCGCACGAAGGAAGAGATTTACAGTAGCTTGGGGTTGGACGATGCCAAATGGAGCGAGGATGAACTAGTCGATATTATGTTGGCACATCCTATCCTGATTAATCGACCTATCGTTGTCACAGCGAAAGGCACACGCTTGTGCCGTCCTTCGGAAGAAGTGCTCGAGATTTTGAGCGCTCCGCAATTGGGCGAATTCAGTAAAGAAGACGGCGAAAAAGTCATTGATGCGGAGGGTAAGCGTGTCAACTAATTTAAGCAATTTAGCTGATTTAGCCAGCCTAAGCAGCGAACACTTCCAGCTGCCTGAAGTCAGCAAATTCAGTGCTCCGGACGCCCTTACTCACCCACCACGGATCTTGCTGTTGTATGGTTCATTACGTCAACGTTCGTACAGCAAACTACTAACCTTAGAAGCAGCACGACTGCTTGAAGCCATGGGTGCTGAAACTCGTATCTTCGATCCGCACAATTTGCCATTGCCGGACGATGCACCTGAAACGCATCCTAAAGTGCAAGAACTACGCGAATTGGCACAATGGGCGGAAGGCATGGTCTGGACTTCACCGGAGCGCCATGGCGCAATGACAGGCATCATGAAAGCGCAAATCGATTGGATTCCTTTATCGGTCGGTGCGGTGCGACCAACACAAGGAAAAACGCTGGCCGTGATGGAAGTATCTGGCGGTTCTCAGTCCTTCAATGCAGTCAATCAAATGCGGATTTTAGGACGATGGATGAGGATGATCACCATCCCGAATCAATCGTCGGTCGCGAAAGCCTTTTTAGAATTTGATGAAGAAGGCAGAATGCGTCCTTCAGCTTACTACGACCGCGTCGTCGATGTAATGGAAGAATTGGTGAAATTTACCTTGCTGACACGAGGTGTTTCTAGCTACTTGGTTGATCGCTACAGCGAACGTAAAGAGAGCGCTGCCGAGTTATCCAAACGGGTGAACCAAAAAAGTATTTGATAAGCTGGCGCGATGGTTAAGCGGTGTCGTTTTAAAAAAAAGCTCACAAACCATCACGCGCTTTGAGTAATCTGAGAAAGCGCATTAGGCATTATGTAGTGCGTATTTCTTAGGATCGATACACCGTTAGTTGCTTAGCGCCTGAAGTAAAAGTCGCCCAGCCTCACCACCATCGCCAGTAAGACGCTTTTCAGAAATAAAAGATAAGACGGTGACTTGCTTAGAAAAATGCATGATCTCCTCCTCCCCAAGCACGTCATTAGCTTTCAAAAAATTATCCGCATCAGTGGCAATACTCGTCACTAAATGATAGCCAAAAATGGTGCCATTGCCTTTTAATGTGTGTGTCAACAGTTTAGTTTTGTCTTTCAATTCGTCATTGTGAGGATCATCGATAAGCTGCTTTAAGAGATCGTTCAACTCAGAAACCTTGGCCTTCAGATTAGTTTCATAGTTAGCCAACATCTGCGCTAATTTTTCTTCTGGTACGCCTGCTATTTGGAAAGCTGACTTAGGAGGAAGACCACCTCTGTCTTCTTGCTGTTCCAATATGGCGGAGGCACGTTGCAGAGCTTCGGCAAAGTCGACGGCGACCATAGACTCCTCGCTGTCGTTACCGCCATCTACAGTCACCGCTTCTTGTACGAGTTCATCTTGTTTGAGCACTGATTGAATATTCGGTACCGTCGTATGAATTTCGGCGCCCATTAATTTATCGATCGCCTTCAGCAATTGGGGTAATACCAATGGTTTGGAACAGATGTCATTGACGCCCGCCTCCATGTATTCCTTGATATTCCCTGTCGTGATATCGGCAGTGAGCGCAATAATCGGAATATGTGCAATGGCAGACGACATGGCGCGAATATGCTGCGTCGCTTGAACCCCATCCATGACTGGCATACGAATATCCATCAATACCAAATCGAAATGATGTTGCGTCACTACTTCCGTCGCGATCAAACCATTTTCTGCGATCCTCACTTCGTGCCCTAGTGCTTCCAATATCGTCGTGATCAATTCTTGATTCACCTCATTATCTTCCGCCACAAGAATACTGAGCTGGCGCGAAGCAATCCACCTGTCAGAAGATTGCGTTTTATTCCTTGCTGCGACGTCAGCTTCCGCCTTCACCATTGGTACGGTGAACCAAAAAGTGCTACCAGAACCTTCCAAGCTATCGACCCCGATTTGTCCACCCAATAATTGAGCCAGTTGCTTCGAGATGGAAAGCCCTAAACCGGTACCGCCATAAGTTCTCGATGTCGAACTATCGGCTTGCACAAAGGCCGAGAACAATCGAGCTGCAGTCTCTTTGCTTAATCCAATACCGCTATCGCTCACTGAAAAACGGATGAAGGGAAAATCACTTTCGCTCTCATCCAACACCGCCTGCACCGTAATCGTGCCAGATTGGGTGAACTTCAGCGCGTTGCTCAGAAAATTGGAAAGTATTTGACCAACTCGCAAGGGATCTGCCTTAATACCAACGGGTAGCCGTTCATCAACTTCAAGAGAAAGTCGAATGCCTTTTTCTTCGATTTTTGGTCCAAACAGAAGCACAACATCCTCAACCATCGAGTGCAAATGAACATCGATGACGTCAATCACCAGCATCCCCGCTTCCAATTTTGATTGATCAAGAATTTCATTGAGAATACTTAGAAGATTTTGCCCTGACGATTTAATGGTCGTTGCCCAATCTAACTGCTGAGGAGAAAGCTCAGTGTTGATCAATAATTCCGACATACCAATCACACCCGCCATCGGTGTCCGAATTTCATGACTCATCGCAGCGAGAAACTGAGATTTCGCTAAATTAGCCTCTTCTGCCTTCACAATGGCTTGTTCGAGCAATTGTTCGCGCTGTGCCAGTTCTTTCGATGTTACTTCCGCTTGCTCAAGTAATTCCTGAGTTCGCACATTCATTTGCCGAAATACATTGGCCGACTGCGCCAGTTGACCAATTTCATCGGTGCGTGTCATACCTGGAATATCACGCAAACTTTCGCCTTTTGCTAATTGGTTGAAAGTCGTCGTGATGGATACAATGGGTTCGCTAATTCGGCGAGCAGTCCACAACGCAAATCCGATTGTGATGAACGCTCCGACAATGGAGAGTATCAACAAAAAATATTCATCAAACTCAATACTCTTTTGGGTATTCGCGAACAGCTTTTCTTGTTTCAATACCGATTCAGTCTTTAGT